>CALBAF010000150.1 GCA_937926415.1 uncultured Actinomyces sp. | reverse complement strand
GGGTTTACGAGCCCGAATGGGTGCCGCTTTGGGCGCCGGATTGTGGGGTGACGTGGGCACCCGGTGTCAGCGTGGGGACCGGATGCAGGTCCGGGTTCGTGTTGTCGCTGACCGTCACGTGCACGCCCGGGAACGCCTCCTCCACGGAGGGCAGGACGAACTGCCCGGGATCATCCAGGGGCTTATCCGTCGGCAAACACGCGGAGCGCGACCTCACGGCGATAAAGTACTCCGAAAACTTGAACTCGGTCATGCCGCCGAATTTGTCTATCAGGCGAATATCCCGAGTAGCATCCCTGTCGATTTCCTCTTCAATCTGCACGGTCATCGACCAATCGTGCTTGTTTTCTTTCACCAGTTTCTCGAGCCGCTCAAAAGACATCGACGGAGCCACCGTGGTGTAGCCGACCACCCGATACCCCTGGGTATCACCACTGCCACACACTTGCACATACGGCAGGCCCATCACCGTCAGCTCACCGCCCGTCTCGGCGGCCACCTGACCGGCAATCTGCAAAACCTTCGGCATCTCCTCATCAACGTACTCGTCAAGGCTCTGACGGTCGTGGAAGGGCACGACACCGCCGAACCACATCAACGCCAGCCAGCAGACAATGAGCACCGCCACCACCACGACGCACCACGCACCCACGCGTGCTGGAGTCCACTTTTTTGTCATGCTCATTCTCCCGACTGAGTTCCCGACTGCGGGCGCAAGTCAGGATTCTCGTCGCCGTTATCGTCAAAGGCTTGCACGATTGTCAGATTCGGAAACATCTCTTCGGGGCTAGGAAGCGGATAGGACCACTGCGGGCTATCCGAGCCGAGCGGCTGGGATGGGAACATACACCCCGAGTACAAACTAATGACAATGCTGTCCTTAGCCTCGTGGTGATAGAAACTCAGCTTATTCCCGTAGCTATCCCCGACAGTAACAGTGCGAGAGTTGAGTTTATCTCTGCGTACCGGATCCCACGAATAGCCGAAGCCGTTACGCTGCGCCCCCTCAACGACCATCCGGCGCAAATCCTCATAATCGATCGCAGGAATAACCATCATCATCCAGTCGATATCCATATCGGTCGTGTCCTTCGTCAAGCAGCCATCGACTAGGTTCTTGCCACTGACCCCTAGCACGCCACCAGACTCGACGACAACCTCCTCGATGATGCCCAGATACCGGGGCAGGGTATCCCTGATATGGACCTCCGTCGTCTGCACCTCGGAGCTAGGTATGCTCCCGCTGCTGCGCCCAAAATACCGGCCAGCATCATCCGACAGCCCCGGCACACACGCCGCCAACAGGCAGGACACCGACAGGGCCGACAAACATGAGAGCGTCTTCTTTTTCATCATCGTTCCTTGACGTCGGCAATCACCTTGCCGAGGTCATTCAGCACGAGATTCTCTTCACCAGCCCTAGGCTCAACGAAGTACATTGAGTGGTGTCCAAACGGGTTACCGAGACGGTTGGGATTATATCCCTTAGCCCCACTTACATCTCCGGACAGATGCCCAATTCCCTCCAACTGCTCCGGGTTACGCCCGAAGTCCTCGTCTGGACCCAATCCCCTTACCCAGTCGAGATGATCAATTCCGGACACCCACACATGCTCTTTATCCACGCCAAGTGTCCCCAGGGACTGGACTCCCGAACCCGGAGATCCCGTGTACGCGAAGTCGTCGACAACGTCCTTACCGATGCTACGCATCGCGATGCCTGCGGTCGTCGACCCGTACGAATGTGGAATGATACTCTGATGTACATCCATCCCCCGCTCGCTGCGCCAGGAGTGGATGCCCGTCGCAAATTTCCTCAGAGGATCCGCGCCCTCTCGGGCAAGGGTTGCCGTCGTGGTTCTTGCATCAGGCGCACTCTGCGGGGCGTGGTAGTTCATCCAGGCAATGGTCGCGACATTGCTCAGTTCGGTATTCCCTTGCCGGACTGCCGCTCGCCTTAGATTCTGCGCATATGTCACATTGTCAGCCGAAGAGTCACGACAGTTGGTCGTTCGCCCCGGAACGAGTGTCGCGACGTGATCAGCGTTATCCACATCCCCAATCGCAAGTGCAGCGCGAACATTTTCACCCGGCTTGCCCGGCTGCAGGGCAACGAGCGTCACGTCTGGCTTTCCCATCTGATCGCGAAGAGCTCTCAGATCCTGCACACGATTCCATGCATCGTTCTTCTTCCGGATGAGGTCATTGAGGTGCTTCGGACTTCCCACACTCGGTTTGGTCGCATTGTTAACCGCTTCTTCTGCTTCCGCAAGGTCTCTCTCAGCTTGCCCGAGCAACCCGCCCCCCGGGATGTGATGCCCCGACGCATCCTTGGGCCCCAGTAGCACAAGCTCATTGGCCTTTGCCCGCGACGCCATGTCGATGCCGTCCAAGTTTCCGTATTTCTCGGGATCCTTGTTGATGAGCGCCTCACGCTCGGAATCGGAGAGCAGCTTCCACCACACGGAGACCTCCTCAGGAGTCCACGAGGGGTCAGCATCGTTTGCCAGGCCCGCGGACTCCGAATGTCGTCCCTCGGCCATCGCGTACTGGCCGTCGGCCAACGCCCTATAGCGCGGCCCCACCGTTTCCTCGGCTTCCGTCGCCAGTTTCACTGCCTCTGAGACGCAATCAGACAACTCACCATACTTGTTACTTTTTACTGGGTCGGGCCTCTCCTTCACCGATTCGCGGTTGACGACCTTGCCATCCGCAGGAATTTCATAGTTCAGTTCTGCCGCGACCTCGTACGCCGACTCGCGGATAGCCACAACCCGGCTCACGTACCCGTGCAGCTCCGCGGTCGCCAGCGCGTATTCAGTGAGCTCATTGAGGCGCGAGTCCAGCTTGTCCTGAATCTCGGAGAGCCGCTCACGCATCCGGTCAGGCGCCTCACCCTGAGATCGGATATCGTTCGCGGCGTGCTCAAGGTCGGCGATGATCTCGCGCGCCTCGCGCACCTCGGCCTCAATGAGATCCTCGGCCTCGATGATCGCGTTGTGGTCCCAGCTCTGAATGTCCGCCCAGGTCGCCATTACTGCTCCTCCCTCATGCGCAGCAGATCATCCATCGTCATCGCCGGACCACCGTGAGCGGTCTGTTGGAAGCTCACCGCAGCGTCGTTTTCGGTTGCGTTATAGGCGTTGATCGAATCGTACACAGACTGGGAGAAATCATCCAGGTCACGCGACACTGCCATGACCGCCTCGTCAATCGTCTCACCCGCGCTGCGTCCCAGCCCCGCGAGCTCACTCCCCCCAACCCCGGAGGAAATGTAGTCGCCCGCCGTCGCGACGGTCACCGACTGCAGTCTGCCGGACAAATCTCTCGTGCGGTCACGCAGGACTTCGAGGTCCCCTTCTTCGATGACAAGATCGCCGGCCATGATGCTCCTTCGACGTCACTTCGGTGCTGTTAAGCCAGATCCTACCAAACGGTCACAAGGCGAACAACAGCGCCCCCAAGGGGTGGGACACTCCGCCTCACCGAAAAGACGAGGCCGGGGCGGGGGTTATGAGCCCGACTGGGCACCGCTCTGGGGCGCGACGTGAGCGCCCGGGGTGAGCGTAGGGACCGGGTGCAGGTCGGGGTCCGTGTTGTCGCTGACCGTCACGTGCACGCCCGGGAACGCCTCCTCCACCGACGGCAGAACGAACTGACCGGGATCATTCAGGGCGTGAGAGGTGGGCAGGCACGCGGAGTAGGAACTCATCTCGATACCGGTCTCGGTGTACTTGAACTCAGCCGAGTTTCCGTCGTTGTCCGTGAAGTAGATCTTCCGACTCCCATCTTCACGGAAGTCGTCTTGGACCCACAGACCAGACGTACCGTCACGCCGGTGAGTGTTCACGACCTCCCCAAGTCGATCAAAGGAGATCTGCGGAGCCACCGTGCTGTACCCAACGACCCGATAGCCCTGCGTGTTGTCGATCCCGCACGCCTGCACGTAGGGCAGGCCCATCACCGTCAGCTCGCCACCGGTCTCGGCGGCCACCTGCCCGGCCATGCGCGACAGCTCCGGCAGCTGACGGCTCATGTACTCCTCGAAGCTCACACGCTGAGGGAAAGGAACGAGCTCACCCTGGCGCGGCATTACCGCATCCCACCCGTACAAACCGGCCACCACCACGGCCGCCGCGAGACCAACGCGCGCTGGCGTCCACTTCATGGCTCTCAACTCCCCGACTTCTTGTCAGAATCCGTCGTCACCTGACGGAAAATCAACGGATTCCTCTGCTTATTCGCGTCGAACGCGTCAACAATCGTTACCCGAGAAAACAACTCCTCGGGCTCAGGAAAACGAAGACGCTGAGTTATGCCGTCAGGCTGCGCCGCGGGCAGGCACCCTGAATCAAAGAAGACAGCGATCGTATCGTCCTCATAGTGGTGGAAACGCAGCACATTGCCATCCTGGTCACCAACATCGACGCTACGCTTCTTATCCTTACCCTGAGGAACAGGATCAGTCGAATAGCTGAACCCGTAGCGCTGAGCACCATCTGCGACAACCCGGTGCAGATCATCAAAATCGATCAAGGGGATGTAATAGCGAGCTAAAAGGATCTCAAACCCATTCGACGTGGGACCACAGCTCCATACGTAAGGCTCCTCACCGACTCCGAGCGTCCCTCCCGCTTCCACCGCGACATCCTCGACAATACTCATGTATCGAGGCACGGTCTCGTCGATGAATGCCTCCACCGTCTGACGCTCAGAGTTAGACTCGCCCTCGTCACCGCGCCCAAAATACTGACTCGCATCATCCGACAGCCCCGGCACGCACGCCGCCAGAAGCAGCGAAGTGCAGGCGGCGGCCAGCAGCGCGACCAGCCGTTTCCGGCTCATTGCCTCTCCTTCGTACCCGCGATGACCTCGCCCATATCTGCGAGCGCATAGTTATGCTTGCCTTTCTTGTCCGGTTTATGGAAATACGACGAGTGATTCGCATCAGGCCTGTGCCAGATGCCTTCCTTGTATCCTTCTCCCCCGCTCGTATCTCCCGAGAGGTGCCCGATTCCTTCCAGGTGCTCGGGGTTGCGCCCGAAGGTTAAATCGAGCCCCCTTCCCCGAACCGGATCAAGGTGTGGGGTCGCCGAGACCCACGTGTGGTCGGCGTCCACCCCCAGCGTCCCGACGGAATGCACACCTGCGCCCGGGGAACCCGTGTACACGAAGTCATCGACGACGCCTTCTCCGATGTCTCGCATCGCGAAGCCTCCCGTCGTGGACCCGTAGGAATGCGTAATTGCGCTTTGGTGCACGTCCATTCCCCGCTCCGAGCGCCACGAGTGGATTCCCGTCAGGAAGCCGTTCAGCTTCTCAGCTCCCGCCTCTGCTTTGTCTGTCGACGTGACATCCGTGTCCCATGTCTTCACTATGTCCGGCGGAGCTTCGTAGCCTATCCAGGCGATGGTAGCCACGCTCCCATCTGTAGGAGCTCCATATGTGTCCGCCGCCCACTTGAGATTCTTCGCGAACTCGACATTGAGCCTGCCATTATCGCGAAAATTCGAGCCCATCCCCGGCACGAACGTCGCCACGTGCTTCGCGTTGTCGACGTCACCGATGGCGATTGCAGCACGAACATTCTCGCCAAGCTCCCCCGGTTCAAGGACAAGGAGCGTCGCCCCAGCATTGCTACCGAGCTGCTCCGAAATAGCATTCAGATCCGCCAAGCGGTTCTGGAGATTCTCCTGCTTGTCGAGAAGGTCCGATGAGACCTCCTGTCCATTTTCACGTAAACGTTCTATCTCTTGGTTCAGTTCATCAAGTTCGTTCTGGGTCTTCTCAATCAGCCCCGTTCCCGGAATACGATTCCCCGCAGCGTCGAGGTGCCCGTTCAACGCAAGCTCATTTGCCTTAGCTCGCGAGGCCATGTCGATACCGTTGAGATTGCCGTACTTTTCGGGATCCTTGTTAATGAGCGCCTCGCGCTCGGACTCCGACAGGAGCGCCCACCACACGGAGACCTCCTCGGGGCTCCACGAGGGGTCGGCGTCGTCTGCCAGGCCCGCGGACTCCGAGTGGCGCCCCTCGGCCAGGACATACTGGCCGTCGGCCAACGCCTGATAGCGTGGCCCCACCGTTTCCTCGGCTTCCGTCGCAATTCGCACTGCATCGTTAACACAATCGCGTAGCTCAGCAAACTTACTCGCTACCGAGTCGAACATCATTTCAGGCAGTGACGGTTGAACAACACCACTCTCCGGAATGTCATACCCAACTTCTGCCGCGACCTCCCACGCGGACTTCCGCTTCGCCACGACGCGGCTCACGTACCCGTGCAGCTCCGCGGTCGCCAGCGCGTATTCGGTGAGTTCGTTGAGGCGCGAGTCCAGCTTGTCCTGGATCTCGGTGAGCCGCTCACGCATCCGGTCGGGCCCCTCGCCCTGAGATCGGATGTCGTTCGCAGCGTGCTCGAGGTCGGCGATGATCTCGCGCGCCTCGCGCACCTCGGCCTCGATGAGGTCCTCAGCCTCCTCCACGTAGCTGAGCTCCCAGCTCTGAATGTCCGCCCAGGTCGCCATTACTGCTCCTCCCTCATGCGTCGCAGGTCATCCATCGTCATCGCCGGGCCGCCGTGGTCGGTCTGCTGGAAGCTCACCGTCGCTTTATTTTCGGTTGCGTTGTAAGCGTTGATCGAGTCGTTGACGGACTGGGAGAAATCGTCCAGGTCACGCGTCAGCGCAATGACCGCCTCGTCGATCGTCTCGCCCGCGCTGCGCCCCTGTCCTGCGAGCGGGCTCCCGCCAACCCCGGAGGAGATGTAGTCGCCCGCCGTCGCGACGGTTACCGACTGCAGTCTGCCGGACAGATCTCTCGTGCGGTCACGCAGGACTTCGAGGTCCCCCTCTTCGATGACAAGATCGCCGGCCATGATGCTCCTTCGACGTCACTTCGGTGCTG
>CALBAF010000149.1 GCA_937926415.1 uncultured Actinomyces sp. | reverse complement strand
GGACCCCGTGACCGTCGCCCAGGGCGAGCGTCCCCCGGCCCCTGACCCGCTGGAGACCCCGCAGGACTACGCGATCGGCGACAAGGTCCGCCTCGCGTCCCCCGGCCTCGCCGGTTTCACCTGCCACCGCATCCCCGCGCTGACGACCGCCAAAAACGGCTGGATTATAGCCTCGTGGGACGGTCGCCCCAACACCTGCCAGGATGCCCCCCAGGCCAACTCCATCGTCTACCGCATCTCCAAGGACGGCGGTAAGTCCTGGACCCCCATCAAGACCGCCCTCGCCGGAACCCCCGGCGCGGAAAAGATCGGCTACTCCGACCCCTCCTTCGTCGTCGACCGCACCACCGGAACGATCTTCCTGTTCTCGGTCAAGTCCTACGACGCCGGCCTCTTCCAGTCCCAGCTGGGCACCGACCCCGCGGCGCGTAACATCCTGCACGCCCACGTCGTCGAGTCCCACGACAACGGTGAGACCTGGGTGAACCCGCGCACCATCACCGACCAGGTGACCGCCGGATACGAGGGCAAGTGGTTCACCCGCTTTGCTTCCTCCGGCGAAGGTATCCAGCTGCGCTACGGAGCCCACGCCGGCCGCCTCATCCAGCAGTACGCCGTCGCCAACTCCGGCACGACCTCGCTCATGGCCGTCTCCGTCTACTCCGACGACCACGGCGCGACCTGGAAGCCCGGCGAACCCACCGAGGGCAGCGCCGACGAAAACAAGGTCGTCGAGCTCTCCGACGGTCGCCTGCTCCTCAACTCGCGCACGCAGGGCACCGCCGGCCAGCGCCTCGAAACCATCTCCTACGATGGCGGGCAGACCTGGGGTCCCTTCCGACACAACTGGGACCTGACGGACCCGCGTAACAACGCCTCCATCGTGCGTGCCTACCCGGATGCCCCCGAGGGCTCCGCGCGCGCTCGCGTCCTGCTCTTCTCCAACGCCGACTCCTCCAGCGCCCGCGCGAACGGCACCATCCGCGTCTCCTACGACGATGGCTTCACCTGGAACGACGGCAAGGTCTTCGAGAGCGGCGAGATGGCCTACTCGACGCTGCACCCCCTCGGTGACGGCACCTGGGGTCTCCTGTACGAGTCCGGCGGCTACAAGAACATCGAGTTCATGCGCCTGGATGCCACCTACCTCGGCCTGACCGACCCCGGCGAGGAGCCCGCTCC
>CALBAF010000148.1 GCA_937926415.1 uncultured Actinomyces sp. | reverse complement strand
CCCTCGAGGGCGGCGATGCGTGCGGCGACGCCGTCGGTCGTCGGGTTGGTCAGGCGCGTGTAGATGGGGCCCAGATCCTGCAGGGCGAAGCGGCTCGCTGCCTGCGCGGTGTCTTCAAAGGCGTAGGAGGAGGTCTGGTAGATGGGCAGCGCGGTGGCACCGGTGGCGGGGTCGAGGTTGTATCCGGCGTGGATCTGCTTGGTTTCGAAGGACCAGTCGTTGGCGGTCATTGTGCGGCTCCTTAGGTGAGGGGTGTGTCGTCTCTGATTCCCCTCCGGCGGGCCGCAGATGCGGCGAAGTGAACATGCGTCGAGGCGCGTCCCGCTGTCGGGGGACTGCGCGGCAGTCGCTTGTGCTGACGCGCAGTCAGCGGCACATTCGACGGTTCATGTCTCCAATTGTTTGTCATCGACGAGGCCTGGGCGCGATGGTCCCGGATGGTGGACTTTTGTGACAGGTGGGGTGTGGTGTCGGGGTGTGTGAGGAGGCTCGCAGTGGTGGTTGAAAATGTTATGAAAGCGCAGGTATTTGTGCGGTAATCATGGTGCTGATGTTGCAAATGTTGCGATTGTTGCATGTGTGAAATTTGAGTTTTGTGGTGTGTTTGTTGCCAAGCGTGACGAAAGTGGATAGGCTCTTTCCCAGTACGCGCGCTCCGGCGCACCTAATTGGACGAGATGAGACAACGATGAGACGACGCGGAACCATTCGCACGGGCCTGACGGCTATCGCCGCCTGCGCCCTCCTCGTGCTGCCCCAGATGGCGCAGGCCGCCCCCTCTGAGGAAGAAATCGCGGCCGCACAGGCTGCCGAAGAGGCCGCGAAGATGAGCGTCGCTCAGATTGAAGTCAAGCTCGCCGAGGTGAACGCCAGCGCCGCAACGGCGACGCGGGATGCCCAGATTGCGGGCGAAGACCTCAACGAGGCCACCATCGCACTGAACGAAGCGACGGCAACCGCCAATCAGGCGTCGTCCGACGCGGACGCCGCCGAAGCTGCCTTCGAGGAAGGCAAGCAGCAGATCGCCTCCGTCGCACAGGCCGCCTATCGCAACGGCGGTGGCACACTCGACGCGCTCGCCCCCTACCTCGACTCCGACGGGCTGCGCAGCGTTGAGACCAAGCAGGCCGGCATCAGCTCCTTCTCCTCCTCCGCCGAGGCGAAGATGCAGAACGTCACCGCACTCGAGCAGGTCGCCAAGGTGACCCGCGAGGCCGCGAACACCGCGCTCGCCAACCAGAAGGCCGCCACGGACGAGGTGCAGAAGCGCACCGACGCCGCCAACCAGGCCGCGGCCGCCGCCCAGAAC
>CALBAF010000147.1 GCA_937926415.1 uncultured Actinomyces sp. | reverse complement strand
GTCAGCTGGCTGGCCCTGGGCGGCATCGCCGCGGTGCTGTTCGTGGTCCGTGAGCGCTTCGCGAGCCGCCCGGTGCTGCCCCTGTCGATGATGGCGCTGCCGGTGCGGACGGCCTCCTACGCCACACAGTTCGTCGCCGGCGCCGCCCAGATGGGGGCGATCATCTACCTGACCTACTACATGCAGAACCACTTCGGCTACTCGCCCCTCAAGAGCGGGGTCGTCTTCCTCCCGATGGTCCTTGCGTTGATCGCCACCGCGATCCCGGCCGGGCGCATCATCGTGCCCAGGCTCGGGGCGCGCGGCACCCTGCCACTGGGGCTGGCAGTATTGGCGGGAGCCTTCCTCATCTTCTCCCGCATGACCACCGAATCGACTTACGAGCACGTGGCACTGCCCGGCCTCATCGTCTTCGGGATGGGCCTGGGGCTGACGATGCCGGTCACCTTCAACTCCGGCACTCGCGGGGTGGATGCGAAGCGGACCGGACTGGCCTCGGCGATCCTGAGTGCCGCCCAGCAGATCGGCGGGTCCTTCGGAGTGGCACTCATGACCTCCTACGCCACCCAGCACGCCGAGGACTACGTGACCGACCACGCCGCGCAGGTCAGGGCGGAAGCCATGGAGGCGATGATGCGCGCTCAGGCACTACCGCAGTCGCCCACGGGCAAGCAGATCATCGAGACCCGCTAAGGCCCCTCGGGCGCCGGACTGCCAGCGGGTCTCACAGGCTGACGCGGCGGTTGACTCCCCAGTAGCCCACGTAGCAGACCACGAGGAAGACGGCGGTGATCGCCAGGCCGGCGCGCTGCTCGGGGTCGAAGACGATGAGCAGGCACGAGGCCATAGACAGCCCCAGCGCCGCGATCGAGACCCACGGATGCCCGGGAGCCCGGTAGGCCAGGTCCTCAAGGCTGCGGCCCTCAGCGAGCCAGCGCCGTCGGAAGGACAGGTGGCACGCGGCAATAACCACCCAGACCAGGACGACGGCGAGACCGGAGACTGACACAAGGACCAG
>CALBAF010000146.1 GCA_937926415.1 uncultured Actinomyces sp. | reverse complement strand
AGCGGCAGGACGGAACCAGAACATGGTGCCCAACGGGGCGATGGGCGATTTGCTCTCATCGATCGGGACACTCAGATTCAGCTCCTTCTCCAGGAGGGTCTTGGTGCGCTCGAAGTTCGGCCCCCACCCCATGGAGAAGACCGGGAAGTAGTCTCCGTGGTTGGGCGGGGTGGGAGCGAGGAGCCCCAGACGCGGCTCGGCGTCGAAGGTGGCGATGACGTTCTTAACGAAGTCACGCGTGGCCAGCAGGTTCTCGAAGCACTTGATCGCGAACCCGTCCCCAACGGAGTAGGGCCTGACCTGGGTGACCTTCTTGTCGTGAGTGAAGCAGACCAGGTCGTAGTCGTGAATGATGTCCTTGCAGCCCACCAGGAGCGCACTGACGTCCCGACCCCGGTTCTCAATGAGGCGCACGGTCACGTTGTAAGGAAGATCCTTGCAGGCCTCCTCCACCAGCTCCGCCTTCTCCTGGGATCCGACGGTAAGGATGAGGTCCGGCCCCTCCGGCATGGACTTGACGTAGGCCAGAGTGGGCTCCAGGAGGTCCATGTAGTACAGGTGCGCGATGAGGGCGACCTTCTGCGGCTTGGGCTCGCGGATCACCGCCTGCGTGGGCAGGACGTAGGTGAGGTGGAGGTTCTTGACCAGATCCTCCATGTTCATCGAGCGCAGGACGTTGTCCCAGATGAGGTTCGTGTCGAAGTCGGTGTGGTCGCGCAGGTATTCATAGAGTTCCATGGTGTCCGAGCCCAGAGACTGGAACAGCACGTCGCGGTAATCATGAAAGAAAGAACGACGCTTGAATATTGGGCAGCGCTTTTCTTTGATGATCTTTACCGGTGCGAACATGATGGGGGCGAAGTTGTAACCCTCTAAATCCTGGGTATTCACATAGACATCGGACTTGAAACCCAAGTCTTCGAAACGCTTGGTGAAGGGAACTTCGTGTTTCCCCACCGAGTCGTTGTAGTCCTCAATCTGGGGCAGATTCTTCCAGTAGTCCTGGAACACCTGGGTGCTGAACAGGGATTTGCGGTAGGCGTGGAAGTGCGACTGGATGTGGCGCGGAATGTAGCCATCGGGAGTGGTGCCGAAGGGATCGTAGTTAACTTTGTGGAACCAGTTGATACCCCAAAAATCAATGTCGCGGGGATTCATGCTTTCGAACATTTCCCTAAAGGGATACACCGGGCCCATGATGGTGGCGTTGAACAGGACGACCTCGTCGAACTCGACGAGACGGTCCCAGCCGTAGTTCTCCAGGGCCGTCTTGTAGGCCCAGGCGTCCAGCCCCTTGTTCTCCCGCAGGATGATGTTGTCCGTGAAGGCGGTCAGCTTGGCATAGCTCTTGGCGGTCAACTCACCGTTGACGACAATGACCAGCTCGGAGAGGTTCTTGACCATGTCAGTGAGCAGGGTCTCCACGTAGGAGTCCACGATGCCCTGAGCGTCGAAGAAGAAGAAGATCCCGAGTCGCTTCGGGTCCTGGCCGAGCGTTGCCATAATGTCCCTTCTGGGCAGTGGTTCGGGCCGCTTGCCGCGGCAGGAGAAAAAGGGGATGCGGCT
>CALBAF010000145.1 GCA_937926415.1 uncultured Actinomyces sp. | reverse complement strand
CGGTCGCGGTCGCGTTCGCCCCGGCGTCGAGGATGATCGTGTTCTCACCCGAGGAGGCGACGGTGATGAGCGCGGTTCCGGAGGGGCCGTTGACCTCGCGCAGGTGGGTGACGTCCACGCCGTGAGACGCCAGATCCTCGCGCAGGCGCTGGCCCGACGGGTCCGAACCGACCGCGCCCACAAAGAAGACGGGGACCCCCGAGTGAGCGGCCGCGGCCGCCTGGTTCGCGCCCTTACCGCCGAGGCTGTAGCGCAACGAGGTGCCCGAGAGCGTTTCGCCGGGGTTCGGGAATCGGTCGACGGTGACCGTGACGTCCTGGTTAATGGAGCCGACGACGATGACGCGGGACATGGCACTCCTTCGTGAGGTGATGATTCATTGTGCCACGTCAGGGCTGCTGTGTTGTGGCTTTGGACACTTACGTGTCTGTGTGTGCTCCGCGTCTGTTCGATGCTCTTGAATTAAGTACAGCTTCATTCGAGCACTAGTTTCCTGTAATAGTGCTAAATGTTTGATTTGTGGTGAACTAAGCGCCGTGCGCACGCTCCGCTTCTTCATCTCATCGCGAGCGGCAGGTCCCACCTGCCGCGTCGCCACCGTACCCTCGCAGGTGATTCGGGGGGAGGCCTCGGCCTCCGCGATCAACATGCGCAGCGTCGCCACGGACGGAGCGCTCGCGGACGGTCCCGCTCGCGTCCTCCTCCCGCTCCTCGCCATCTACGCGCTCGGAACGGTCTCCCTCCAGGGCTTCAACCTGGTGTACCTGCGCGTCGCCCAGGACGTCGGCGCGGGGGATGCCTCCGGTCTCATCACCGCGATCCCCGGCATCGTCCTCGGCGTGGCTTGCTTCCTGTACGGCACCCTGGGGGACTTCATCCCACTGCGCCGCATCGTCGACGTGGGCATCGGGCTCATCGTCGCCGGATCCCTCCTCGGTTTCTTCATGTCTTCCTCGCTGGCTGGCATCATCGTCGCCCGCGCGCTTCAGACCCTGGGATACCAGGCCGCAGCATCCGCGTACATGATCCTGGCGACCGGCATCCGCGACCCCAAGCGTAGAGGCACCTATGTGGGCCTCATGTGCGCGGCCTTCCAAGGCGGAACCGCGATCGGCATGCTGTCGGGAGGCCTCCTCGCTGACATCAACTGGGCGATTCTCCTCCTCATCCCCCTCGCCGGCCTCGCGTTCCTGCCCATCATGGGGCGCCGAGTCCCCGCGCGCGCCCGCGCCGGACGCGTCGAC
>CALBAF010000144.1 GCA_937926415.1 uncultured Actinomyces sp. | reverse complement strand
GCTGGGCGAACTTTTTCGCGGGTGGGGCGTTGGAGGGGGTGTGCTGGGTGAACTTTTTCGCGCCTGCCAGCCCGCCACTGCCACCGGCCCCAGCCCGCCACTGCCACCGGCCCCACGGCCAGGCCTTGCGGGGCCTCCGGCACCCTCCACATCGGTAACGGTGGGGGTTTTGCAGCATTAGGAGCTGGCTGCCGGCGTGTCGCCGGCGTGTCGCACCCCTAATGACGCCAATTCCCCCATTTGGTGGTCGTGAGTTCGTGGCTTGGAGGGCCCACGTGCGGGTTAGCGGGTTGACGTGCGCGATCAGCCCGATGCGAGTCGAAGCCGTACCCTGATAACCAGGCGACGCCTCGAGGTGCCGCCACAGACAGGGGAGAAACAGCATGGAGTACGTGGCGCTGCTGCGCGGCATCAACGTCGGCGGCAAGAACAAAGTCGTCATGAGCGAGCTGCGCGAACAGATTGAAGCCGCAGGCTTTGTGAATGTACGTACCCACATCAACAGCGGCAACCTCCTCTTCGAGGCCGAGGATGAAGCCTCGCGCGAGGACGTGGCCCAGGCGGTCGAGGACGTTCTGACACGCCACTACGACTTCCCGATCCGACTGGCCCTCCTGACGGCGCAGGACTACCTCGCGCAGCTCGAAGAACTGCCCGCCTGGTGGCGCGGCGAGGTCGCCCGGCGCGACGCGCTCTTCTACACGCGAGGTCTGGACCGCGACCACGTGCGCGAACGCATCGAGGCGATGGAACTGGGGGATGAGGCCGTGTATTTCGGCGAGCACGCCGTTTTCTGGGGCAAGTTCGACGAGAAGAGCTTCCTGAAGACCGCGTATCACAAGCGTCTGCTGCGCGAGGACTTCTATCGCCAGGTGACGATCCGCTCCGGCTCGACGGTCGAGAAGATCGCGGCCATGCTGTCGCAGGACTGAGGCTCACCCTGCCCAATCGTGATTTTGGCCCCCGCGCGCGCCCCTGTGGCCCCGATGCAATCTAAAACCCGTACGCTTGTGTCAGTTCACGAGAAAACGAGGAGATACCATGGCCTCACACAGCGGGCGCCCCGGCGCCATCCGTAAGAAGGGCACCAAGAAGGGCGCGCAGGTCGGCACCGGCGGGCACTCTCGCCGCCGCCTGGAAGGCAAGGGCCCGACCCCCAAGGCTGAGGACCGCACCTACCATCCCGCCCACAAGCGCAAGGTGAAGCGCGAGGCTCGCG
>CALBAF010000143.1 GCA_937926415.1 uncultured Actinomyces sp. | reverse complement strand
TTCGTGACCTTGGGCAATGTGAGGCGCTGGGGTTTGCGTGCAGGTGACGCCGTCACGGGTGCGGTCCGCCAGCCCCGAGAGGGCGAGCGTCAGCGTCAGAAGTACAACGCCCTCGTGCGCGTCGACTCTGTCAACGGCATGACGATCGAGCAGGCCCAGGCCCGCCGCGAATTCGGCAAGCTGACCCCGGTCTACCCCTCCGAGCAGCTGCGCATGGAGACCTCGCCCAAGGCCTACACGCCGCGCGTCATCGACCTTGTCGCCCCCGTCGGCAAGGGTCAGCGTGGCCTCATCGTCTCCCCGCCCAAGGCCGGTAAGACGATGGTCATTCAGCAGATGGCCAAGGCCATCGAGCTGAACAACCCCGAGGTGCACCTCATGGTCGTCCTGGTGGACGAGCGCCCCGAAGAGGTCACCGACATGCGTTCGATCGTCAAGGGTGAGGTCATCGCCTCCACCTTCGACCGTCCCGCGTCGGATCACACGACCGTCGCCGAGCTCGCGATCGAGCGCGCCAAGCGCCTCGTCGAGCTGGGCCAGGATGTCGTCGTCCTCCTTGACTCTCTCACGCGTCTGTCGCGCGCCTACAACCTGGCCGCACCTGCCTCGGGCCGCATCCTCTCCGGTGGTGTGGATGCCTCCGCTCTGTACCCGCCCAAGAAGTTCTTCGGTGCCGCCCGCAACATCTCCGAGGGTGGCTCGCTGACGATCATCGCTTCGGCGCTGGTGGAGACCGGCTCGAAGATGGACGAGGTCATCTTCGAGGAGTTCAAGGGCACCGGCAACATGGAGCTGCGCCTGTCGCGTCAGCTCGCCGAGCGCCGCATCTTCCCCGCGATCGACCTCAACGCGTCGGGTACCCGTCGCGAGGAGCTGCTCTTCAAGCCCGAGGAGCTGCGCATCATGTGGAGGCTGCGCCGCGTCCTGGGTACCCTCGACCAGCAGCAGGGCCTCGAACTGGTACTCGACAAGCTCAAGGAAACCCAGTCCAACGCTGAGTTCCTGATGCTCATTCAGAAGACGACGCCCTCCGAGTGATCGGCGGGTGAGCGCGGGGCGAGTGGCGAGAGCCGCTCGCCCCGTTTTCTTGTTCGGTGCGTGCCTTAATACCGGACAACTGATGAGGAGCTGTGCCAGACTTGGGGCATGGTGAACACGGCGCCGAATACGATCAATGCGCAGGCGACGCGGGAGAACTCGCGCCGGTCCTGGAGTGCTGTGCGCGGATGTGCGCGCCTAGTTCTTGGTCTTTTTCTCTTGTTGGTGGCTCCCGTTCAGTTGGGAATCGCCGTCTATGATCAGGCCCATCATGGGATGGGGGAAGCGGTGGCGTGGCCGAACTGGACCGGCTGGGTCATGGCGCTGTGCGGAATCGGCGTGCTGTCGCGCGGCGCCAGTCTTCGGCGCTCGGGGCGTCAGAAGATGGCGGAGATCGCCGAGAAGTGGGCGGCCCTGGAGAAGCAGCGTTCAGAGGACGAGCGCTTGTTTTCCACGCTCATCGGCGCAGGGCACTACGAGGTTGGACTGACGGCGCGCTACGAGCACGCCCGAGCCGAACGCGCCAGGGTTGGAGCTCGGATTGCCGCGCACAGGTCACCGGGCTTCTTTGCATCGCTCAGCGAGGCCTCGGGAGGAGCGGAGGATGAGATCCTTGCGCAGATGGATCGCCTGTCGGACGCGGATGCCGTGATCATTGCTGCCCGCGACTTGTTCGCCTTCGCACCCGGCTGGCTTGACGTGTGGAAGAGCGAGATCGGCCCGATCATCGAAGACTTGGACGTCCTTGATGACGTCGCAGACACCCTCGAAAGTGTCAACACGGACCCTGGCATCCTGGCGGAGATTGAGGCATTCAGGGAACGCGTGGGGGACCACAAGGACACTGTGAACGACCTCGGGAAGCGCCTCGAGGATGGGCAGGTAGGTCCCGCTCAGGCTCTCGAAGAACTCGACCGGATCACGGGCGAGGCTCGAGCGCGCACCGCCGAGCTCATCGAGGCGACTCTTGCAACCGATGCCTCGCCGCGCGGACGGCGACGCTACGCGCGGTGGAAGGGGGAAGGCATCAGCCTGAGCGCGGCGAACGCGGAGTATGACGGATGCTACTGGAGCGAGGACGCCGACAATGACATCGAGTACAACCCGTCAGCCACGATCCGACTGATCACAAACTCTGCAGGCGTTGACTTCGAAGGGCGGCCTGCGCCGGCTACCGGTGTCCTGGCGACTGGCCGCTCGCCCGTCTACCTGCTGCCGATGTATCTCGATCGATACCTGAGCGACGACGTGGACGAGGCTGGCGAGGGCTCCTCGGCGACCTGAGCGGTAGACGCTCGCCCCGTTTTCCTGTCTCGAAAGTGGTTGAACCGCCGAGCGTGAACCTGACCGTCGTGTCAGAGTGGCTGTATGACTTCTGCGACGACCGAATTGGCGAACGAGGAGCGCGGACACATGACGGCGCGTGATGCGAAGCGTTCGGCCCTGGGCATGGGACGGATCCTGCTGGGTGTCATCATGGCGATCTGCGTTCCCGTGTGGCTGGTGTTCTCCCTCGTTGATTACACCCGGCCCACGGTGCCGGCGAACGAACTCGTGACCCCGTCCGTCGAGGTGCACGACGAGACGGGGAGCTTCGAGCCGATCGATGGTCGTCCGCTGACAGACGTCCTCGGTGGCGTTGCGTTCACCCGTCCCGTCCACCTCGTCGTCTTGTCGACCGATGACCTGGTGGACGACAACCTGGACGAGGCGACCCTGAAGTACGCGCGGGCGGGGCACAAGGAGTGGATCTCGCCCAATGGCTACAAGTGGGCCGACGGCTACCTGATCCTGTCGGTGTCGCCCACCCACCGCAAGGTGGGGACGTACTTCGGCGAGGACATCGCCCCTCTGCTGTCCGTTCAAGAGAAGATTCAGGACGCCGCGAAGGATGACTTCCGCGCGGGCCGCTGGAGTGAGGGGATGGTCGCCGCGGCCACGAAGGCAGCCGCGTCCATCCCGAACGAATCCGGCCGCAGCATTGAGAACAGAGTCGTGTGGCCCGACTGGTTGGGATGGCTCGTCTCGCTCACGGGCGTCGGCATCCTCCTGCGAGGTCGCAGCCTGCGCCGGACGGTGCGAGAAAGCTCGGAGCGTATCGCCGAGGCGTGGAAGGAGATGGAGGGGCGTCGCTCGGAGGTGGATCGCGCCTTCCACTCGATCGTCGATGCGGGGCAATACAGCAAGGGGCTGACCGCGCGCTACGGGTGCGCCAACCAAGAGCGCAAGAAGGTACGCGAGCGCGTTTCCGTTCTGCGATCCCCAGGGTTCTTCGGATCCCTCAGTGCCGGTGCGGCGAGTGAGAGGGAGGATCTCCTCGAAGATATCGAGCTGCTGTCGGCAGCCGATGACGCGGTTTTCGCTGCCCGCGACTTTTTCGCGCTGGCTCCGGGGTGGCGCACCCTGTGGGACAACGAGGTGGGCCCGGTCTTCGAAGACCTGCTGGCGGCGGATTCCATCTCGGTCAAGGTGCGCAACCGCGTCAAGAAGCGTCAAGTGAAGAACGCAGTGGAGGCGTTCAACCGCTGGACGAACGAGCAGCGGGACATCATCGTCGGCCTCGGAGACAGCCTGGAGCGCGCGGAGATCACTCCGGTGCAGGCTCTCGATGAACTGGATCGAATCGCGAGCGAGTCTCGGGCGCGCCTGACGAAGCTCATCGGACAGGCACTCGTCGCCGATACCTCGTCCTCGGGCCGTCAGCGCTACGAGCACTGGAAAAGCAACAGCGGCGGTACCGTGGCCGCCAGCGATGTGCTCTACAAGGGCACGTACCTCAGCAACGGGGACCGCCACGAGTACAACCCTGCCTCGACGATCCGCCTGACCGCGAACTCCGCGGGCGTACGCCTCACGGGCAAGGCTGCGGCGAAGTCCGGTCGCTTCCAGGCGAACAATGTGTCCGTGTGGGCGTACCCGACGTATCTCGACCGCTACGTCGACTATGACCCGTCCAGCTCCTCGACCAGCTCAGCGAACTACGGCTCATCCTCGGGTGGCTTCTCGGGCTCCGGCTCCTCCTCGTCCTTCTGAGCCCCGTCGGGATACCGGGCAACTGATGGCCATCCGTGCCAGAGTGGAGGCATGACGTCTCAGGCAACGGAAACGATGAGTCAAGCACCCCAGCATCCTCGTTCGGTCATGCGCGCTGTGCGCGGCTGTGCGCGACTCCTGGCGGGTCTGCTCCTGTTCCTCGTGACTCCCGCGTGGTTTGCCGTGACGTCCGCCGTCGATGTCCCGCAGAGTCTCGTGTGGCCCACCTGGTACGCGTGGGTGGCGACTCTGGCGGGCATTGGCCTCTGGGCGCGCGGGTGGATGCTGCGCCGCCTCGCTCGCGAGAACATGCGCAAGGTCGACGCGGAATGGGAGGCGCTCGAGAAGCGTCACCTCGAGGTCGAGCGCGCCTTCTGCCCTCTCCTTGGGGGTGGGCGCTACGACCGAGGCCTGACTGCACGCCTCGAGGCCGCTCGGGCCGAGCGCGACAATCTGCGCGCTCGTATCGCTGCGGAGGCTTCGATTCCGTTCCTCGCTTCGCTGAGCGCCGCGACGGCTCGGGAAACGGAGACGATCGTGGGGGATTTCCACGACCTGATTGACGCGCACGTCGCGATGATGGCCGCGCGCGATCTGTTCGCGCTCGCTCCTGCCTGGCGCGCGGTGTGGGACAACGAGCTGGGTCCGGTGTACGAGGACCTGACCGTCGTCGAGACCCTCACGGAAACCGTCCAGCGGCGTAGCTCCGAACCTGCGGTCCTGTCCATGGCGGCGTCCCTCATCCTGTGGCTCAATGAGCAGCGCATGGCCGCAAACGACCTGGGGCCGAGTCTTGAGCGCGCGCAGATGGATCCCGCCGAGGCGTTGATGCAGCTCGACCGGATCGCCGACGAGGCCAGGGTACGCCTGGTGCGCCTCATCGAAGCGGCTCTCGGAGCCGACACGTCCATGATCGGGCAGAGGCGTTACAAGCGCTGGAGGAAGGGCGCGGGGGAGAAGCTGCGCACCAACGAGACCCGCTACCTCGGCGCGTACCGGATCGCCGGCGTGACGTATACGTACAACCCCGCCCAGGCGATCCGCCTGACGGCAAATAGCGCGGGTATCAACCTCAAGGGGAGTGCGGCCCATTCCACCGCGCTCTTCACGGCGTTCGGCGCGCAGCTCTACGTGCCTCCCGCGTACCTCCACCGCTACCTCGTGTGGGACGGTACCTCGCGCTATGGCTCCTCGCGGGCGAACTACCTGACGTCGGCCGCAAACGTCGGTCCGCGCATGAGTACGCGTTAAGCGCGGCGGTGTGAGCCTCTCGTTCGCCCATAGCCGATCTCACGCCCGAGGTGGCACTCCATCGTTGAAGGGGGTGGGGGCGTGTGCGATAATGTCGTGTCGGCTTACCGGTTCACCGGCATGCCCCAGGCGCTTCTTGGCGCGCTGGAAGGTGAGTCCCCGCCAGATGCGGGGGACGCTGCATGTCCGGACCCGGGGCACCAAACGATCCAGGAGAAACTCCATGAAGAAGGGTATTCACCCCGAATACGTGGACACCGTCGTGACCTGCACGTGCGGCAACACGTTCCACACCCGTTCCACCATCACCTCCGGTGAGATGCGCGTGGACGTGTGCTCGGCCTGCCACCCGTTCTACACGGGCAAGCAGAAGATCCTCGACACCGGCGGCCGCGTCGCCAAGTTCGAGGCTCGCTACGGCAAGCGCGTGCGCCCCTCCAAGTGAGGGTGAGCGGCTAGCTCAACGGCGGTGTCGTTGGCCCTATGGCCGACGGCGCCGCCGCTTTGTCAACTGTATGGAACGAAGGAAGTGGTGAATCGTGGCCGCGACTGATGAACTCGGCGCCCTGGGCCCGCTGCTGCAGGAATATGAGCAGGTCGAGGCGCAGATGGCGGATCCCCAGACACTGGCGGACCCGCAGCTGATGCGCCGAGTCGGTCGACGCTACGCCGAGCTTGGCCGCGTGAAGGCCGCCGCTGATAGGCTCTCCTCCGCCTCGGGAGACCTCGAGGCCGCCCGAGAGCTGGCTGCCGAAGATCGCTCCTTCGCCGACGAGATCCCCGCCCTCGAGGAAGAGGAAGCGGCCGCCCACGAAGCACTCGTCAAGATTCTGGCTCCCCGCGACCCCGAGGATGCGATGGATGTCATCCTTGAGATCAAAGCCGGAGAAGGCGGCGAAGAATCCGCGCTGTTCGCCTCCGATTTGGCACGCATGTATGCCCGCTATGCGGAGGCGCACGGCTGGAGCGTCACCGAGATGAGCGCGACCCACACGGAGCTCGGTGGCTTCAAGGACATCACGCTCGCGATTCGCGCGAAGGGCACTCCCGCACCCGACGAGGGCGTGTGGGCGCACCTGAAGTACGAGGGCGGCGTGCACCGCGTGCAGCGCGTGCCCGTCACCGAGTCGCAGGGTCGTATCCACACGAGCGCCGCAGGCGTTTTCGTCATGCCGGAGATCGAGGACGACGAGGAGATCGTCATCGACCCGAACGACCTGCGCATCGACGTCTACCGGTCCAGTGGTCCCGGCGGCCAGTCGGTCAACACGACCGACTCCGCCGTGCGCATCACGCACATTCCCTCGGGCATCGTCGTGTCGATGCAGAATGAGAAGTCGCAGCTGCAGAACAAGGAGGCCGCGCTGCGCGTGCTGGCCTCGCGCCTGGCTGCCGAAGCGCGGGCGAAGAAGGAAGCCGAGGCCTCGGCGCAACGTCTGTCCCAGGTGCGCACCGTGGACCGCTCGGAACGCATCCGCACGTATAATTTCCCGGAGAACCGCATCGCGGATCACCGCACGGGCTTCAAGGCACACAACCTGGACGCGGTCCTGTCCGGCGCGCTCGACGCAGTGATCGCTTCACTGCAGGAAGCTGATGAGGCCGAGCGCCTGGCCGCCGCCGCGCAGTCATGATGGGAGGGGCTATGGGAACCTGGTCTGTGACGGATGCGCGCGCGTGGGCTCGGGAACGCTTGGCGAACGCTGGCATCGACTCGGTCGATGCGGACGTGCGTGAGCTGCTCGAGTGGGCGTGTGACGCCTCGTCCCAGTGGGATCTTCCGGAGGACTTGAACGAGGAGCAGGCGGAGAAACTGCGCTCGGCGGTGGGGGAGAGGGCCCTGCGCATTCCCCTTCAGCACGTCACGAGTCGCATGTTCTTCCGTGGCTTGACCCTGGCCGCCCGACCCGGTGTGTTCGTCGTGCGCCCGGAGACCGAGGTACTTGCCGGCCTCGCGATTGACGAGGCCATGTCGGTCGTCGCCAGCCGCGGCGAGGCTCGCGTCGTCGACCTG
>CALBAF010000142.1 GCA_937926415.1 uncultured Actinomyces sp. | reverse complement strand
GACACGAGAGAGGACATATTTTTCTCCTACTTTCAGACTGGTCAATCATATGCGACGAACGGGCCGCCGTGTCAATAAACGGTCACATTGATGGGGGCGGGGTGTTCGCCAGCTGGGCGGCGACGATACCGAGGTCTCGGTGGATGACCTGCGCGCGGCCCGGAACGGCTCGCTTGGGTTTGACGCCGTTGATGATCGCGCCTTCGCTGGGATTGCCGGACAGGAGGATGCCGGTGACCGCCAGGTCGTTCATCATCTGCAGGACCTTCTCGTACGCTGCGCGCGACGCGCCACCCATGCGTCGGGTGATGATCACGTGCAGACCGATGTCGGCCGCCTGCGGCAGCAGGTCGATGAGCTCCAAGAGAGGGTTACCCGAGTTTGTTGCGACCAGATCGTAGTCATCGACCAGGATCCACACCTCGGGGCCCGACCACCAGCTGCGGTCGCGAATCTGCTCGGGAGTGACGTCCGAACCCGGCAGGCGCGTGCGCAGGAATCCTGCGAGTTCGCGCATCTGCTTCATGGCCTCGGAGTGGTTTGTCAGGTAGCGCAGCTGGTAGTCCGTCGGAACCGCGCCCATGAGCGTGCGGCGCATGTCGATCGACAGGATCTTCGCCTCGCCCGGCGAGTACAGGCGTGTGACCTCGGAAATGATCGAGCGCAGGAACGTCGTCTTGCCCGTCCGACCGTCACCGAACAGGTACAGGTGCGACTCCGCGCGCGTGTTGAACACGAGCGGTCCGAGGCGCGACTCCTCCACGCCCAGGATCATGTCGCCACCGCCGCGCGGCAGGATCTGCGGATCCGGCACCTGCGAGAGGATCTCGGGGATCGTGACGTTCTCGGGCAGCAGGCGCAGCTTCGGCCCCGGTCCGTGGACCAGCGACTCTCGGATCTTCGCCACCGTGCTGGCAACGCCCTGCGACACGGTCGACGGGTTCGGATCGTCGTCGGCTCGCGGCAGGCCGATCATCATCTCGTGGCCCACCATGTCGATGCCTCGACCCGGACGGCCCTTCGGAATACGGGCGGCGCCCTCGCGGTTGACGATCGACTCCTTCGGGT
>CALBAF010000141.1 GCA_937926415.1 uncultured Actinomyces sp. | reverse complement strand
TCAGGGCGCGATCCAGTCCGCGCGCTTCGCCGCCGACACGATCGCCGCCCGCCTGGCCGGTCGCGCCCCCAAGGCCACCGAGTTCGTTTACAACGACAAGGGCTCGATGGCGACGATCGCGCGTTTTAAGGCGGTCGTGAAGATGGGTAACACGAAGCTGACCGGCTTCGTCGCGTGGGTCGCCTGGTGCTTCCTGCACCTGCTCTACATCGTCGGCTTCAAGTCACAGGTGGGCACGCTCGTCAGCTGGTTCTTCAGCTTCATGTCCGGCGCACGCCCCCAGCGCACGACCACGAACCAGCAGCTGGTGGGCCGCCTCGCCCTGGAGCAGCTCGGCGCTGGCGCGTCAGGCAAGCTCGTCGTCGGTGAAGACGTCGTCGAGGAGCGCGAGGAACAGGACTGACGCGCGTCGCGCGCACTGCTACAAGCAAACGCTGAGGGGCCGGAAGCATCCGCTTCCGGCCCCTGGCGTTTGTGGGCCCTACCGGGCTCGAACCGATGACCTTCTGGGTGTAAACCAGACGCTCTAGCCAACTGAGCTAAAGGCCCCACGCACGCGCCAATCTACCAGAACAGGCACGCACGGTCACGTCCGAGGCCGAGGGTCACAGCACAGGACAGCGCGAAGGGGCCCAGGCCTCGTTGAAAAACTAGCGGCGTGAACGCGGACGCGCGGTCAGGCGCACACCCGCCCAGTTGTCTCCCAGCGCCGTCGACGTCGTCGCGTGCAGGCCCGCGATCTCCGCGGCCTCCTCAACGTCGCCCACGCGCACGGAGTTGGGACGTCCCGGCTTGGGGATCAGCACCCAAATCAGACCGCCATCATCCAGGTTCGACATCGCGTCCACGAGCACGTCCGCGAGGTCCTCTTCCTCAGCGTCGTCCGCACGCCACCAGACGATCGCGCCGTCCACGACGTCCGCATAATCGACGTCAACGAGCGGATGTCCCGTCTCCCCTTCAATCGCTTCGCGCACAGCCTGATCCACGTCGTCATCGACGTAGAACTCCTGCACGATCGCATCGGACGCAAAACCCAGGCTCACTGCCATCACGCAGCACCGCCCATCAACGAGCTGGCGCTCAGTGTCATATCAACGTTCACGCCTTCATCCTAGGGCATTGGAGCTACTGGAATGCAAGGGATAGTCCACGATGAAACACTCCCACGAACACTCCCCCGTCTGAGCTGCGGATTCATTGGACAAGGAACACCGACCAATCGGTGATGCGCACGTCATAGTCAAAAGCCGAGGCAAACACTCGCAAAGGTCTGCCATTAGTGGGACAATGGTCCCGATATGTGCGGTGTCGCCATAGGACACCGCTCACGCAGGCTGCGCAAGCAGCACCGAGTCAAGCGAGAAGGTACACCGTGAGCCAACTCCACGAGTCCCACCCTGTCGTCGTCAACGGCCTGATCCCTCAGGTTCCCGACAACGACCCCCAGGAGACCGCCGAATGGGTTGAGTCCCTGTCCGGGCTCATCAACGAAAAGGGCGGCCCCCGCGCACGCTACATCCTGCTGAACATGCTCAACGAAGCACGCCGCAACGGTGTTCAGCTCCCTCAGGAATACACGACGCCCTACGTCAACACGATCCCCGTTGACCAGGAGCCGTACTTCCCCGGCGACGAAGCCATGGAGCGCGAATACCGCCGCTGGATCCGTTGGAACGCCGCCGTCCAGGTGACGCGCGCCCAGCGCCCCGGCGTCAAGGTCGGCGGCCACATCTCGTCCTACGCATCGGTCGCCACCCTCTACGAGGTCGGCCTCAACCACTTCTTCCGCGGCAAGGACCACCCCGGCGGCGGCGACCACGTGTTCTTCCAGGGACACGCCTCCCCCGGACCCTACGCCCGCGCCTTCCTCGAGGGTCGCCTCTCCGAAGAGCAGATGGACGGCTTCCGCCAGCAGGTCTCCACGGAGCACGGCCTGCCCTCGTACCCGCACCCGCGCCAGCTCGAAGAGTTCTGGGAGTTCCCCACGGTCTCGCTCGGCCTGGGTCCCGCCGAGGCCATCTACCAGGCCTGGTTCGACCGCTACCTGCACATGAACGGCATCAAGGACACATCGCAGCAGCACACGTGGGCCTTCATCGGCGACGGTGAGATGGACGAGCCCGAGTCCCGCGGCATGCTCCAGCTCGCCGCCCAGCAGCGCCTGGACAACCTGACCTTCGTCATCAACTGCAACCTGCAGCGTCTCGACGGCCCGGTGCGCGGCAACGGCAAGATCATCCAGGAGCTCGAGGCCTTCTTCAAGGGCGCCGGCTGGAACGTCATCAAGGTCATCTGGGGCCGCGGCTGGGACCAGCTGCTCGCCGCCGACAAGGACGACGCCCTCGTCCACGTCATGAACGAAACACTGGACGGCGACTACCAGACATTCCGCGCGAACGACGGCGCCTACGTGCGTGAGCACTTCTTCGGCCGCGACCCGCGCACCAAGGAAATGGTCAAGAACTGGACCGACGAGCAGCTATGGGAGCTCAAGCGCGGCGGCCACGACTACCGCAAGGTCTACGCCGCCTACAAGGCCGCCATGGACCACACCGGCCAGCCCACGGTCGTGCTCGCGCACACCATTAAGGGCTACGCCCTGGGCACGCACTTCGCCGGCCGTAACTCGACGCACCAGATGAAGAAGCTGACCCTCGAGGACGCCAAGCAGCTGCGCGATCGCCTGCAGATCCCGATCACGGACGAGGAACTCGAGCGCGATCCCTACATGCCCCCGTACTACATGCCGCCGGCCGATCACCCGGCCCTGCAGTACATGAAGGAGCGTCGCGAGATTCTCGGCGGCTGGGTGCCCGAGCGCCGCGCCGACCGTCAGCCCAAGCTTCCCGCCCTGCCCACGCGTCCCTTCGATGCCCTGTCTAAGGGCTCCGGCAAGCTTGAGGTGGCCACGACCATGGCTCTCGTGCGCCTCATCAAGGACCTGCTCAAGGACAAGGAGGTCGGCAAGTACTTTGTGCCGATCATCCCCGACGAGGCCCGTACCTTCGGCCTGGACGCTATCTTCCCGTCGGCGAAGATCTTCAACACGACCGGCCAGTCCTACACGCCCGTCGACGCGGACATGATGCTGTCCTACCGTGAGTCCGAGCAGGGCCGCATCCTGCACACGGGCATCACCGAGGCCGGCTCCTCCGCCGCGTTCCAGGTCGTCGGCACGGCGTACGCTACGCACGACCTGCCGATGGTGCCGATCTACATCTTCTACTCGATGTTCGGCTTCCAGCGCACCGGCGACCAGTTCTGGGCAGCCGGCGACCAGCTGACCAAGGGCTTCGTCATCGGCGCGACCGCCGGTCGTACGACGCTTGCGGGTGAGGGCCTGCAGCACATGGACGGCCACTCGCACGTCCTGGCTGCCACCAACCACGCGTTCGTCTCCTACGACCCGGCCT
>CALBAF010000140.1 GCA_937926415.1 uncultured Actinomyces sp. | reverse complement strand
CGCACGCCGGCGGCTTCCAGGCCGGCTTCGACGACGCGGGCGGCGTCCTCGTCCTCGCGAGGCAGCACGTGATCACCCGAGGAGATGAGCGTGACGTCCACGCCGAACGTCGCCATCATCGACGCGAACTCCACGCCGATGTAGCTGGCGCCGATGATCGCCAGGGACGAGGGGAGCTCCTCGAGGCGCAGGATCTCCTCGTTCGTCCACGCGCCGGACTCCCACAGGCCGGGGATCGCGGGACGCGCCGGACGCGAACCCAGGTTGATGAGGACGCGCTCGCCGCGGATCGTGCGCTCGCCGCCGTCCTCAAGAGCGATCGTCACCGTGCGCTCGCCCGTGAAGCGAGCCTCGCCGCGGATGAAGTCCAGGCCGGGGGCCGCGAACATCTTCTCGTGCGCGCTGACCATGGCGCCGACGATGCCCTCCTTGTGGGCGCGCAGGAGACCCAGGTCCACGCGCGCACCCTCGGTGCCGACGACGCCGAACGCCTCGTCCGAGCGGGCATCGCTCAGGCGACGAGCCGAGTTGACCAGCGACTTCGTGGGGATGCAGGCGACGTTAATGCAGGTGCCGCCGACGAACTGGCGCTCCACCATGGCGACCTTCCAGCCCGCCTTCGCTCGCTCCATCGCGAGGGACTTTCCGGCCTTGCCGCCGCCGACAACCAGCAGGTCGACGTTCTCGATTTCGTTCGTGGACATGTTTCTCCTTGGGTAGAACAGGGTTCCCTATTTCAACGCAGTACGACCGGATCTATTCCATCAACCGGAAATGTCCACCAGGTGGTCACAGCAGAGGTGTCTATTTTCACGATGTTTTGGCTGTATGACGCTCGTTTGGTCGGTGTAAGGGGTCGAAGGGTCACATAGTGATCATGCCGTTCGTTCAAACCCCCTTCGGCATGCTTAGATTAGGGGTATGAGGGCTCTAGAAATTGGTGATTTCAAAGAGGATGTGGGCGCCGCTCTGGCGCGCGCCTCATCCGGCGAAGTCGTCACGCTCACCGAGGAAGGCCAGCCTGTCGCCGAGCTGGGTCCCGTGCGCATGTCGACCTACGCGCAGCTGCGCGAACTGGGCCTCGAGCGTCCCGCTATGGCGGACCTCGACGCCTACCAGATGCCGTCTAAAAACCTGCCCGACGGGCGGGGGATCGTCGGCAAACTGGAGGATTGATCGCCTGGCGCGGGGGAGCAAGTGGCTACCCCCGGCGCTTGGCGCGGTTCGTGGGCTGGGCGTGCAGCGGGTCCTCGGGCCACGGATGCTTCGGATAGCGTCCGCGTAGCTGCGCACGCACGTCCCGGTACGGCCCCGCCCAAAACGACGTCAGGTCTGAGGTGACCGCCGCTGGGCGACCCGCCGGATCCGTCAGATGCAGGACCAGGGGAACGCGCCCGTCCACCAGCTTGGGCGTATCCGTCCACCCGAACGCCTGCTGGACGCGCAGCGTGAGCACCGGGTGCGCGCCGCTCCAGTCGATGGGTCGCGTGCCTCCGGCAGGAATCGGCATCTTTTCCGGCGCCAGCTCATCCAGGCGCGCCGCCTGCGGCCACGGCAGCATCGAGCGCAGCGCGTCGAGCATCGACACGCTACTCAAAGAGCCGCCCTGTGCCAGGCGCTTCGCCCAGGGAGCAAGCCACTGGTGGGCACTACCTGCGAGGGCCTCATCCGACACGTCGGGCCACGGATCGCCGAGCACTTCGTGGAGGGCGCGCATGCGCTCGCGCAGGGACGAGGCCTCCTTCCCCCAGCCCAGATCGCCCAG
>CALBAF010000139.1 GCA_937926415.1 uncultured Actinomyces sp. | reverse complement strand
TGCAGCGAGCGCCGTGATGTCATCGGGGAGGACAAAGTGGCGGCCCTGAGCAACAGCCCACACGCGCGCGCACCGGACCATGCCGATGGCGCCACGGGTAGACACGCCCAGCAGCGAGGACTCGTCCTCGCGGGTCGCCTCCGCCAGCGCGGCCACGTAGTCGAGGACGGCGCGGTCGGTGTGGTTCGCCGAGGCCAGGGCCGCCCAGGCGACGATGTCCTTGCCCGACAGCAGGGGCTTGAGGTTCTTCGAGCGGTCGGGCGAGGCCGAGCCGTCGAGGACGTCGATCATCGCGGAGCGCGAGGGGTAGCCGATCGAGGTCTTCATGAGGAAGCGGTCCAGCTGGGCCTCGGGCAGCGGGTAGGTGCCGGCCTGCTCGACGGGGTTCTGGGTCGCGATGACCATGAAGGGCTGGGGGGCGGGGCGGCGCACGCCGTCGACCGTCACCTGGGCCTCTTCCATGACCTCCAGGAGGGCAGACTGGGTCTTGGGCGACGCACGGTTGATCTCGTCGGCCAGGACGATCTCCGCAAAGACGGGGCCGGCGTGGAAGACCCACTCGCCCGTCTTCTGGTTGAACATGTTGACGCCGGTGATGTCCGAGGGCAGCAGGTCCGGGGTGAACTGGATACGCGAGTGCGTGCCGTCGATGACGGCGCTGATGGCGCGCGCCAGCGCGGTCTTGCCGGTGCCGGGGGCGTCCTCGAGCAGGAGGTGGCCTCCCGCGAACATCGTCGTGAGGGCGAGTCGCACGGCCTGGCGCTTGTCCAGGACCGCCACGGACACGCCGTCGACGAGGCCCTTGAAGACCTGGGCGAACCTGGTTGCATCCTCAATGGAAAGGGTCATGTTTCTACCTTTGTTGTGTGGCGGGGTGGTCTATTCAGCGCGACAGTCGACGACGGGGGATTTCAACTCGTCCTCCGTCGTGGCCTCGGTCAGGATACCCGTAATCCGAGGGTTATCCCGCGAGAAACGGAACTCGGTGATCTCTGAGGGGCGTCCGGTCTTCACGCGGCACACGAGGGTCACGCCGGACGAATAGTTCGAGGCATTGACGGCGCGCAGCGTCATCGAGCCGCAGGACTGCCCATTCGGGCAGGTGACCGGCCCTTCGAAGGTTGCCTTCACGTTTTCGGCCAAGTCGCCGGTCCTCACGGTGGTCCTTACCTCGCGGTGCTGGCCCTTTTTTCCGATGACCTGGACGACGATCGTGTACTCGTGGCCGGGCTTGAGGTCCTCCGCCCACCAGGTGGTGAGCGGGCCTGTCCAACTCTGCTCAGTCGAGTCTTTCAGTCCCTCGATCCAGGTATTGGTCTGCGCAATCTCCACTCCGCTCGGATTGGCCCACGAAGCAGACACACCCCAGCGATTCTGCTCGACGTAGGACGCGGTTGCTTGGACCTCGAAGGTGGGGATGGGACGGTTGCCATCGTCATCGTCACGGCTGCGCTGGCCTGTGCCAACGACGCCCTTGGCCGCCGCAGTGTCACTCCACACGTACGAACCGTTCTTCTTGCCGCGCTGGCAGAAGTAGTAGGTCACCGTGGCGCCCGGTGTGAGGGGAGCGATATCGAAGTCGGCGTGATCTCCGTTGTTGAACACCACAGGGTTACCGGGTGCCTTGCACTTCTCCGGAGTATCGCCGTAGAAGAGCTCCAGGTCGGCAGCCTTGTAGCCGTTTCCTTCGCGCAGTCGAGCGTTTGACACGTTGATGACACCCGAGGAGTTGTCCCTAGGAGCGTGCAGGCTGGGTGCATCCGGGGTCGGCGGCTTCAGAATTGGTGAGAAGGACTTCGAGGCAGAGGTGGCCGTGCGGCCTTCCACGTTACTGACGGTGACGGTGGCCGTCAGTTCATCCGCACTATCGACGATCATGCTCGTCGTGCCGGTTCCGTTCATCTCGTTGTTGACACCACCGGAGACGGTCTTGGTGCTGCCGTTGACCGTCACCGTCGTGGAGCCCCAGCCGGTCCCACCGGACTTGAAGTAGTTCCACGTCAGGGTGATCTCGAGCCGGCCGTCTAGGGCATTGCGAACCTTACCACGCGTGATGCTGGGGGTGTCCGGGGCCTCGGCCTTCGGGGTGCCCGTTTCACCCGGGGACGCCTGCGAGCTACCGTTCGCGTTCGTGGCGACGACCGTGACGGTGTACTTCCGATCGTTGACAAGGCTCTTGATGATGCACGTTCGCTCGACGCTGGTCGTGCAGGTGGTCGGCGCAGAACCCGCGACCGTCGCATACACGGTGTACGAGGTGATGGGCGAACCGTTGTCGTTGGGGGCATCCCACCTCACCGTGAGTGTTCCGTCACCGGCAGTGACGATCGGGGCGCCCGGGCGATCCGGGACACCGGAGGGTGTCACGGAGTTCGACGTCGCGCCTTTAGACTCGCCGGAGGCGTTCACTGCCTTCACGGTGAAGGTGTAGCTGCGGCCAGTCGTCAGGCCGTTCACCTCGCACACGGTCTCGGTACAGCTGGCGACCTTGCGATTACTGTCGAAGATGAGGTATTCGGTGATGCGCTCACCGTTGGATGCGGGAGCGTTGAAGGACACGGTGGCACCCGTCGGGCCTTTGGCCCGGGCGACCACGCCGGTGGGCGCATCGGGCGGGCCCGTCACGACGACCGTGATCGTGCCCTGGACGACGCGCGAGGGGTCCTTGAGCTTGTCGTTGACGCGGTAGGCGACGGAGATGGTCCCCGCCGAATTCGGCTTGATGGTGACGACCGTGCCGGAGGTCGAGGTGGTCGCGTCACCCAGAGAGATGGCGGCACCCTCAAGCGAGATCGGCGTGTCCGGGAAGGGGTTGGTGGCCTGCGAGGCCACGTCCACGCTCACGGTCTCACCGACCTTGGTCTTCACGTTGTACGCCGGGAGCTGGATGCGCGGCTTCGTGGTGCCGACGACCTCGACGGGGATTGAACCGTTGACGGTGTTGCCCTGCTCGTCCGTGACGCTCACAGCAATGGCACCAGCGGAGCCGGCGGGGGTCGTCTCGGGCGCAGACACCGTCAGGACAGTGCCCGACAGCGACGCGGAGACCGTGTCGGGGGCCGAGCCCATCGCGTAGGTGAAGGTCGAGACATCCGTGCCCTCGGGGTCGCGCACGCCGAGCCTGAGGTCCTGCGTGACGGCGGCGCCACCGGCCTCGAC
>CALBAF010000138.1 GCA_937926415.1 uncultured Actinomyces sp. | reverse complement strand
CGTCGGCCTGCACGCGCGCCCCGCCGCCGCCTTCGTGCGCCTGGCGGGCACCTTCGACGCCGAGGTCACGGTCAACGGGGCGGACGGCGGCTCGGTCCTGGAACTCATGGCCCTGGGTATCACCCAGGGTCAGAGTGTCCACATCGAGGCCAATGGGGCCGACGCCACAGCGGCGGTTGCGGCGCTGACAGATATGCTGGAGAACGCAACTACGCAACCGTCAGAATCAAAGGAGACAACAACGTGAGCGCTAAGAGTGTTCTGCTGGAGCCCCAGCACCTTCTCGACCCCACCCTGGAGCACACCCTCATCGTCGTGAAGCCCGACGGCTACGCCCGCGGCCTGACCGGTGAGATCCTACGCCGCATCGAGGCCAAGGGCTACACGATCAAGGGCCTCAAGCTCATGATCGCCTCCCGCGAGCTGCTCGCCGAGCACTACGCCGACCACAAGGACAAGCCCTTCTTCGAGGACCTCCTGGAGTTCATGAGCTCCGGCCCGGTCGTCGCCATCATCGTCGAAGGCCAGCGCGTCGTCGAGGGCATGCGCGTCCTCATGGGCTCGACCGACCCGACGACGGCCCCCGCGGGCACGATCCGCGGCGACCTGGGCCGCGCGTGGAACAGCCCCCACATGGAGAACCTGATCCACGGCTCGGACTCTGTGGACAACGCAATGCGCGAAATCTCCCTGTGGTTCCCGGAGATTTACTGAGTCACGGCTAACCTGCAAGGGTGTACCTCAAGAACCTGACGCTGCGGGGCTTTAAGTCCTTCGCCAGTGCGACCACGCTCGCCCTCCAGCCGGGCATCACGTGCGTCGTCGGCCCCAACGGGTCGGGTAAATCCAACGTCGTCGACGCTCTCGCCTGGGTCATGGGCGAGCAGGGTGCCCGCGCGCTGCGCGGCGGGCAAATGGCGGACGTGATTTTCGCGGGGACATCTGGGCGCGCGGCGTTGGGGCGCGCCCAGGTGGACCTGACGATTGACAACACCGACGGGTTGCTCGACATCGAGTATTCCGAGGTGACGATCAGCCGCACCCTGTTCCGTGGGGGCGGCTCCGAATACTCCATTAACGGCACTCCGGCGAGGCTGCTGGACGTGCAAGAGCTCCTCTCCGACACGGGCATGGGCCGTCAGATGCACGTCATCGTGGGCCAGGGGCAGTTGGATGCGATTCTGTCCTCCACGCCCGAGGAGCGTCGCGGATTCATCGAAGAGGCCGCGGGTGTCCTCAAGCATCGTCGTCGCAAGGAGCGTGCGCTCAAGAAGCTGGCAGACATGGACGCGAACCTCGTGCGCGTCCTGGACCTGACGAATGAGATTCACCGTCAACTGGGGCCGCTCGCCCGCCAGGCGAGGGTCGCCCGGCGCGCTTCCCTCA
>CALBAF010000137.1 GCA_937926415.1 uncultured Actinomyces sp. | reverse complement strand
CAGGTCAATCCGTGAAAATCCGCGATTCCGGACACACATTTTGACCCTTAACCCGTGACTTTTCAGCGCCGACGGCGCGGCCGCCTCCTTCCTCTCCCTGGGAATATAGAGAGCGTCGGGACGCCTGCGAGCCGTCAGGCTCCACTTCTGTTTCTGTGAACGCATCCTGCGCACGCGGGCCCTTTGATGCGCACGTTAACCCAATAGGTGGTGGCCTGGGAGGGCTGCCCACCATGCCACCAGTAGGGTTTAGCTGCGCATTGAAGGGTTAACACTGCCAGTAGGCGGGCCCGGCTGCCAGAGCTACGGCGCAACACAACTTGCCCTGTGGGATCCCACGACTGCTGGTCCGCGACAAAACTCGCCCAACACAACCCCTCCAGCCGCATCTCCGCGAAAAAACTCGCCCAGCGCGCCTGAAAACAGCATGTTTTGCCCATTTTGGGCTTGCGGGGCGAACTTTTTCGCGCTCGCGCCCACATCAGGCCGAGCAGGGCGAAAAGTATCGCGCACAGGACGCAGAAACATGGCGACGTTGAAACCAACAACACCACTGCACACCCACAACAAGGGACCTATGAAACCGGCATCACCTCTGCGCCCGAAAACTGCACCAAAAACGCCCATTTCTCACCCGCAAAGGCGATGGCGGTTTCAATCCCACGCAGGCACCAGCGAGCAAAGGCGACGGTGGTTTCAAACTACCGGGCCACATGGCCGACAGGGCCAGGCCGCGGTACCTGCGGGCCCTTTCACCCGCACGTTAACCCGATGACCTGCACCTGGGCCACTAATTCCGCACGTTAACCCGATGACCTGCACCTGGGCCACTAATTCCGCACGTTAACCCGATGACCTGCGCGTGGGCAGCGTCGCCCACATGCGCATCTAGGGGTTGACGTGCGCATCAAGGGGTTAACGTGCGTGTTCAGGGGTTCGTGTGCGAGCAGCACGTCGAGATTGACACCGACTCCGCCAAAGTGCAGACCCATTCCGCCGGAAGCGCCTATTTTGACTGTTTTCACCCAATGGGTCTGCAGTTTGGCGAGCACACCGCCTCACTGCCTCCAAACGGGGGGAATTGCACCACGCGAGGGTCCGACATGCCGGCGACACGCCCCCTGAGGGCTTTATGTAGTGCAAACCCCCACCGCCACCGGCGTGGAGGGCGCCGGAGGGACCGCCGGGCACGTCGCCCAGAAAGCCCGCGGATCCACAAGCAACAACCAGCGCCACACAGCAACATGTAGTGTCCTTTAACCCGGTGTTGCGCAGCTTATTTGCTGGTTGGTCTGGAGTGCATGCGGAGAGTGGGTCGTGCGCACACCTTGGGAATACTGGGTAAATATGTAACCGCCAAGACATTAGTGCAATGCGTCACTAAGTGGTAGGGCTAGTTCTCATCCAATCTCTATTGCTGTGGTCATAATTTGATGATGCAGACAATGGCATGCTGACAATTGCTGAAAAATCTATTGGTGTCGCTCAGAAGTGCGTGCTGACCAAGAGTTCAGAGAAGTTGTTACATTGCCGTTATGCCCAGAATATCAACGAAATACATCGTTGTAGTTGTGTCTCAGGCGATAGTTGTTAGGCATAGTCGTGCACTCTGCTCCTTCACTAGGCTGGGATCCAAGTCCTGTCCACATTTCAACAATAGAAGGAGAAGACGATGTCTCGACTGCGTCCGTTCCGCGCCCGTGTGGGCGTTGCGGGTGCTGCCAGTCTGGCCGCTCTCTCGCTTCTCGTCACGTCGCTGACACCCCTCGCCATGCGAGCCAGCGCCGCTGACGAAAGCACGCAATCGCCTGACGTAGCTTCCTCCCAGGAAGCTGCCACGGCCTCGTCCGATACTGAGGCGGCCGCCGAGCCCACCGCCGAGGCCGGGGTGG
>CALBAF010000136.1 GCA_937926415.1 uncultured Actinomyces sp. | reverse complement strand
ATTGGCATGTCGGCGTCGACGACGTCGGCGTCCACGACGATGGGTGGGTCCTCGCGGCAGATCGTGCACGTGTGGTGGCGCGTGGGCATGGGTGCGCTCATGGTGGGCGTGATGGTCGCTGCGGCGATCCCCGCGGCCTCCCTGCTGGGTCCCACGGCCTCGGAGCGCGTCGTCGGACGCGACGTCGTCGAGCCGCCCGTGGACGCGCGCCAGTACCCCTCGCCGCTGTCCAGCTACCGCCACTACAACAAGGACCTCGAGGACGAATCCCTGATCCGCGTGTCCAACATGCCCAAGGAGGCGCGCGTGCGCCTGGGCGCGATGGACGTGTACGACGGGACGACCTTCGGCATGGGCGTCACGAACACGGCGGACGGCACGGCCGGATACCGACGCGTGGGATCCACGATCCCGGGCCGCAGCGCAGACACGGCGGGCGTGCAGACCTCGGTGTCGACCTCGCAGCTGCTGGGACCGTGGGTGCCCACGATCGGCCAGGTGTCGGTCCTGCGTTTTGAGCCCTCCGCCCCCAACGCGGCCGAGCAGCAGGACGGCCTGAACTACGACCTGTGGGCGGATACCGCCCTGACGACGGGACCGACCGGCCAGCTGAGCTACTCGCTGAGCACGACGATGCCGCGCGAACACGCGGATTCGGAGTTCGCCAGCGTGAATGCGGCGCGCTATGCCGGGGGAGACACGAACGTCCCGAAGGACGTGGACTCCCTGGCCGCGGATCACACGTCGACCGCGCGCTCGGACCTGGAGAAGGCCCGCGCGATCGAGCAGTTCCTGCACACGGATGGCTACTACTCCAACGAGGACACGATCAATTCGCGTCCCGGCTCCTCCCAGGACCGCATCGAGCGCATGATCAGCGCCGAGGCGCTGGTGGGCGACGACGAGCAGTACGCGACCCTCATGGCCCTCATGCTGCACTCGCAGGGCATCAACGCCCGCGTCGTCATGGGTGCCTACCGTGAGGGCACGTCGGGCAGCGTGGACCTGACGGGTTCGGACATGCACGCGTGGGTCGAGGTGGAGTTCCCCGGCGTCGGATGGGCGACGTTTGACCCGACTCCGCCGCGCGATCAGCAGCCCACGACCCAGGTCAACAAGCCCAAGTCCGTCCCCAAGCCGCAGGTCCTGCAGCCCCCGGAGCCGCCCGAGCAGCCGGTCGAGCTGCCGCCGGCGACCCGCGACCAGGCG
>CALBAF010000135.1 GCA_937926415.1 uncultured Actinomyces sp. | reverse complement strand
CACCCACCACTCGTGGGTGAGCCGCACCGCGACCCACCCAAGCCGGCTCCGCCGGAGTCTCACAAAAGGAGAAATGTTATGGCAACCAAGACCTACGAAGAGCGCCTCGCCGACATGAAGGCCGCCCGCGAAGAGCGCGGCGACAAGGAAGGCCTGTACCACGCGAACATCAACGTTCTCGAGGAGTCCACGCTGAAGGACGCCATGGAGCACCCCGAGAAGTACCCGAACCTGACCGTTCGCGTTTCCGGCTACGCCGTTAACTTCGTCAAGCTCACCCGTGAGCAGCAGCTGGACGTTCTGTCCCGCACCTTCCACCACTCGGCCTGATAGCTGATTGGAGTGGGGCGTCGGGCAACGCTCGGCGCCCCACTACTATGTCTGCCCTCGTCGGCGCACACCGCTGACGATCCACGGCCTCGTTCCCATCACGGCCACCGCGCCCACTCAACCGAGAAGAAGGAAACATGTCGCAGCCCCTCGCTCTCCCCACGTTCCGTGAGCAGGACTTCCAAGCTCCCCAATCCCGTACCGTCGGCGCTGGCGTCGAAGGACTCGAGGAGATCACGGACCTGGAGCGCTCCGAGCGCCTGCGCCGCATGCGTGAAGGCACACTGGGTTCCATTCACTCCTGGGAGCTCGTCACCGCCGTTGACGGCCCCGGCACGCGCATGACGGTCTTCCTCAACGGCTGCCCGCTGCGCTGCCTGTACTGTCACAACCCCGACACGTTCCTCATGAAGGACGGCGCTCCCGTGTCCGACACGGAGCTGCTGTCCCGCATCGCCCGCTACCGCCGTATTTTCCGCACGACGAAGGGCGGCATCACCCTGTCCGGCGGCGAGGTCCTCATGCAGCCCCAGTTCGCCAAGCGCATCCTCATGGGCGCCAAGGAGATGGGCGTGCACACCTGCATCGACACCTCCGGTTTCCTCGGCGCAAACTGCGACGACGAGATGCTCGATGCCATCGACCTGGTGCTCCTGGACGTCAAGAGCGGCAACGAGGAGACCTACAAGAAGGCGACTGGCCGTTCCCTGGCGCCCACGATCGAGTTCGGCGACCGCATCGCGGCTCGCGGCGGTGCCACCCGCATGTGGATCCGCTTCGTGCTGGTTCCGGGCCTGACCGACGACCCAGAGAACGTCCGTCAGGTCGGCGAGATCGTCTCGCGCTGGAAGGACGTCATCGATCGTATTGAGGTCCTCCCCTTCCACCAGCTGGGCAAGGACAAGTGGCACTCGCTGGGCCTGGAGTACCACCTGGAGGACACGAAGGCCCCCACGCCCGAGGCCACCGAGGAGGTCCGCAACTACTTCCGTTCGCTGGGCTTCCTGGTCCACTGACGCGAACGTACCGGGACCCCGGGAGGAAGCGGCTTAGGCTCGCTCCCCCGGGGTCCACGTGTGTCCACGGGTGCCCCACCCGCGCTCGGCGATGGCCTGCTGGGCCTGCGCTGCGTAGGGATCGGCGAGGCGGTCAACGTAGAGGGTGCCCTGCAGGTGGTCGTACTCGTGCTGGAAGATGCGCGCGAGCCATCCGCGGGCGCGCACCTCGATGGTGTTGCCGTCCACGTCGTATCCGCGCAGGACCG
>CALBAF010000134.1 GCA_937926415.1 uncultured Actinomyces sp. | reverse complement strand
CAGGCCCCACCGCCGCCCGCGGCCGCCGCAGCCAGGCCCTCCGGTGCCCTCCACGCCGGCGGTGCTAGGGGCTATTGCTTGGCAGTTTCGCATGCAATTCCCTGACGCCTGCATTTCGCGGCTCTATGAATTGCCTGGAATTTCAACGATTGCATGCTGACGCATGAAGTGTCTGCGGTGGAATTGCATGCGAATGTGCGTTGATTAGGACGTGCCATGGCCCGCGTGCATCGGAAATCTCTCGCGTGAAACCGGTGTCGCCTTTGCGGGCGCAGGGCGAGCCCCAGATGAAACCGCCATCGCCTTTGCGGGTGAGAAAGAGCTGTTTTTGGTGCGTTTTTCGGTTGCAGAGGTGATGGTGGTTTCAATGGTTGCTGTTTGGGAGCGAGCATTGGTGATGGTGGTTTCACGTTGGTCTGCATCAGCGGTCGCTGTGGTGATGGCGGTTTCACAGTTGCCATGTGGCTGTGTCCTGAGCGCGAAAAAGTTCGCCCTGCTCGGTCCGTCCCGGACGTGAGCGCGAAAAAGTTCGCCCAGCGCACGAAAAATGGCCCAAAATCGGCGTTTTATGGCGTGCTGGGCGAGTTTTTTCGCGGTTGAGCACGAGGGGACCCGTTGCCGGGCGAACTTTTTCGCGGGTTAGTGGGGGAGAGGGCGTGCTGAGCGAATATTGTCGCGTATACCGGCACGGTAGCCAGGTATCACAGGTGATGTGGTGACCTACATGCAGGAAATGGTGGGGGTTTTGCACTACATGAAGGCCTCTGGCTGCGTGTCGCCCGCGTGTCGGAGCCTCATGTAGTGCAATTCCCTCGAGTGGTGGCCGGGGTGGTGTGCGACCTTGCAGAGGTCCTGGCGGCTGGACCCTTCCACTGGCAGTGTTAACCCGTCGATGCGCAGCTAAACCCTATTGGTGCCACGGTGGGCAGCCTGCCCAGGCCACCACCTCAAGGGTTAACGTGCGCATCAAAGGGCGCAGATGTCCACCATCGGAGCCGGTGTCGCTACTTGGTGCCGATCCGCGTCGGGCGCGCCCGTAACAGCGTGCTGAGAACAGCACGCAGGAAGGCCCCCGACCGCGACGGCGGACGGTGATCGGGAGCCAGTGAAGACCCCTGAGAGCGCCACGCGTACGGGTTGTGGCTGAGCGGCCCCGGCCAGGTTGACGCGACGACCGTGGCCTGCGCGGGAAGGGGGAGGAGTGGACTCACCCACGAACCGGCCGTCACGTAGATACGCATGCGCCCATCGATGCCACGAAAGAACCCACCGTCGATGACGGGATGCGGGAATCCAACGGGATCAAATGCGTAGACATGCTCGAGCGCTGGGGGAGTGGCCGTAGCAGCAGCGTACAGCGCGAGATTTGCACCCTTCGAATGCCCGACGACGACGATCGGTCCTGTCGCTTGCGATGCTGCGTACGCCAAGTAGTTGGCCGCCCATCGCTGCGAATCCGTCGGGAAATCAAGGCCGAAACGGGCATCCTCCGCCCACCCGACCGCGCTCGCATCCGTCCCGCGGAAGACCACGTAGGTCGCCCCGGCCTCGTCGATGAAGGTGACCGCACCGAACTGAGCGAGCGGGCTCGACGTCAGCCGAGTGACGGCATCGCGCACGCGCAGGCCCCCGAAGCGCGCGCTCGCACCGGCGGCCTCGAGGAGGGGACGATCGGCGTGGGACGCCAACGAATAGCGATATAGGGATGGAATGGACGAGGCCTGGGCGAGCTCTCGGAGCAGGCATCCGCGCGGAGACCGAGGCCCAGGCAGCGCGTGGAAATCAACGTAGATCAGGCACGACAGGGCGAGAGCGTCGGCGGGGGAGAGGTCCGCTCGCAGCGGCTCCTGTGCGTGTCGCACGTACTCGATGACGGTGGTCATGGATCTCCCTCCTCCCCATCGAAGGTGGGTGAATCATCGTCGTGTTGGACGTCACCAACGCTCGATTTTGCCGGATGGCCCTGTGCTGTGTACTATATCCGAGTGCCCGCAAGGGTGCCGGTTGGGCCTATAGCTCAGTAGGTTAGAGCGCAGTCCTGATAAGACTGAGGTCGGTGG
>CALBAF010000133.1 GCA_937926415.1 uncultured Actinomyces sp. | reverse complement strand
CGCGGGTATGGTGGCCGCGCGCCTGGCTGGGGTTCGAGGGGCGCGCAGCGATTCTGGAAACGACATCACCATCGGACGTCAGCTCGCCTCCGTTGCCGCGCTGTGCTGGGCCTGCGCTGCGGCACTGACCGTTGTTTCTTCGGCCCCCGAGGGCCCGCTCGCGCAGATGCGCTGGTCGCTGGGCCCCGCGTGGTGGCTCGAGGGGCGCACGGGCGTCATCACGACTCTCCTGTGCCTGGCCCCCATCACGCTCCAGCTAATCTTCGCGTACGGGCTGCGCAAGGGCAGGCGCGCCGCCTACTTCGGCACCCTTATCCTCCAGCTGGTCCTCGGGCTATCGACCGTCGCGGCGACGGGTGTTGCTCTCGCCCAGGGCACCGACGAGAACGGGATGGCCAGGCCCGAGCTCGTCACCACGGCCTCGCTCCTTCTCGTTCCGGTCATCCTCAACGCCGCCCTGTGCGTCATCACGTGGTGGGTGCGCCGTTCCTTCACGATTCACGCGGAGCCCTCCACGACCTCGACCCTGTTGCGGCGCTGGCTGCTCCTCATGGTCGGCTGCGCTGGCGCGGTCCTCGTCCTCGGGTTCCTCACGAGCGACTCCTTCGTCCCCCTCGAGGCCCTCAACTCCGGCGACGACCTGACCGTCACCGACTATGCGACTCCCCTGCAGATCCTCCACGACTACACCCTCGCGCTGCTCCCCACGGCGACGGCCTCGATCTTCGAGCCGTCCCTGGTTCCGATGACCCTCTTCGCCGAGGCGCCCGTCCTGTGGGTCCCCCTCGTCGCCTGGGTCGGCACCCTCGCCATCATCCTGAGTGCGCTGCTCGCCAGGCCTCGCATTCCTCTGTCCTCGCCGCTCGAGAGCCTCACGCCTCTCCTGCGCGCTCACGGGGCGGGCACCCTCGGGTGGATGCAGACCTGGGAGGGCAACCAGGTGTGGGTGTCCCCTTCCGGCGAGGCCGGGGTCGCCTATCGCGGGTCGGGCGGCGTCGCGCTGACGGTCACCGACCTGTCGTATGAGCCGGGCAAGGCCTCTGAGGCGATCGCGCTGTTCTCTGCCTTCGCGTCTGACTCGGGCCTGAGCCCCGCGCTCTACTCGGTCCACGAGGAGCTCGCACAGGCCGCGCGCGAGGAGGGCTGGACGATCATGCAGGTCGCCGAGGAGTCGCTGCTGGACCTGCCCGACCTTGCTTTCAAGGGCAAGGCCTACCAGGACGTGCGCACCGCCATGAACCACGCAACCCGCGAGGGCGTTGAGGCCGTGTGGACTACCTGGGAGGAGTGCCCGGCGGGCTGGCGCGATCAGATCACCGTCATCTCCGATACGTGGAGCGATGACAAGGCCCTACCTGAGATGAGCTTTACGCTCGGCGGCGTGTCTGAGCTCGCGGTCCCCGAGACGCGCATCCTGGTCGCTATCGACGAGGAGTCGACGATCCACGCCGTGACCTCGTGGCTGCCGATCTACCGCGACGGAACAGTCGTCGGCCTGACCCTGGACGTCATGCGTCGGCGCACGACCGGGTGGCGTCCCGCGATCGAGTTCCTCAT
>CALBAF010000132.1 GCA_937926415.1 uncultured Actinomyces sp. | reverse complement strand
CTCGAAACCGGCGGATTCAGACCCCAACTACACCCCCAATTATGAAGAGCCACTTTACCTACCTGCGGTGCGCCCAAGGCTGGGTCTACCTGTGCGCCGTGCGCGATGCGCACTCGCGCCGAGTGCTCGGATACGCCATGGGCGAGCAGCAAAACACGCGGCCTGGTCATCACCGCGCTCGACATGGCCGCTACCACCCGTGGCGGCTTCCCCACAGGGGTCGTGCTCCACGCTGATCGGGGAACACAGTTCACCTCCCAGAAGCTGGCCGCCTACATGCGCGCCGTGAAAGGAACCGTGTCGATGGGGCAGGCCGGAGTGTGCTGGGATAACGCCATGGCCGAATCCTTTTGGGCCGCCCTCAAAACCGAGTACTACTACCGGCGTACCTTCACCACCCGCGACCAGGTCTACACCGGGGTCGCCACCTGGATCGAAGACTTCTACAACCGCCGCCGCATCCGCACCAGCCTCGGCGGCAGATCCCCCATCGAATACGAACTACACCAAGCGGCCTGGACAACAGCCGCATAAACAAACCGTCAACAACTTGCGCACAGGCCCAAACAGGTCGAGGATCCGGTGTTGTTGGCGTGGGGTGAGCAGGCAGGATCTGGTGTGTAACATCCTGCGGGCCTTGTAGAGGGGGTCGGTGGCCCGACCGCGCCGGTGGTGGAGTTCTTGCTGAATGCGCCTGCGACACTCATTGAGAGCATCACCGGCGAGGTGTACGACGTGGAAGGGGTCCATGACCGCCCTCGCGTCGGGGAGCTCTTCGGCGGCGGCGCTCTTGAACCCGGTGAATCCATCCATCGCGATAATCTCAATGTGGCTGCGCCACGTATCGGGCTGGGAGGCTAGCCAGGTTTTGAAGACCTGCTTGGAGCGCCCCGGGACCATGTCCAAGAGCCGGGAGGGGCCACTGCGATCTCGGATGGGCGTCAAGTCCAAGATGACGGTGACGTATTTGTCTCCGTAGGGGGTGTGTCGCCACACGTGTTCATCCACGCCAATGACGCGCACGCCTTCATACCGGGTTGGGTCGTTGATCAGTGAGCGCTCTCCTTCGGCCAGGACAGCAGTGTTAGCGGCTCTTCCAGGACACGCCCAGGGCCTGGGGATGCGCGCCACCGTCACATGATGAACGACCAGCCCAGTGAGCGCCCAGCGCACCGCCGCCCGTGAGAGCTTGGCGCGCGGATCGGCTGCTTGGCTCATATCCTGACGCCACACGTGAGCGCACTCCTGGCACCGGTAGCGGCGCACGCTCACGTGCAAAATCGTGGGACGCCACCCGCAGGTCTCGTGCGCCAAGCGCTTGATCACCGTGTCACGAGCCACGCCCTGGCACCCGCAGCGTTGGCACCACCGATCCTCAGCAACAATGCGGCACGCCAACACTGCATGGTCTGGCCACATGCGCTGGCCGTTCACTTCCAGGCCAAGGTCATCCAGAGGCGTGAACGCGCTCAGGTCAGGGCGATCAAAGGTAGTATTGGGCATGTCGAGGTCTTTCAGATGGACGGTGTCGGAACCCCCCATCATCGAAAGACCTCG
>CALBAF010000131.1 GCA_937926415.1 uncultured Actinomyces sp. | reverse complement strand
CGCGGGAGTAAAGTGTGCAGCCGGATCCACCCGCGCCGAGGCGCCGGAACCCGCCCGGGTCGCCCCGGCCTCGTCGCGATGGGGACGGGCGCTCACGTCAGCGGCTCCCTGCGGGAGGGAACGCGCTGACGAGCTCACCGTGCGCATCCGCGGCGCTCTCCGAGAACATCTGCCGCTCGTGGTACTCGCCCTTCTTGCCGATGTTGAAGGACTGGACGGGGCGGAAGTAGCCCATGACGCGCGTCCACACCTCGCAGGCCTGCGGCTCCGCGTGGGGGTGGGCGGACGCGCACTTCTCGCAGGTGAAGTGCTCGCCGGCCAGGTAGCCGTGGACCGGGCAGATCGAGAAGGTCGGCGTGATCGTGATGTAGGGGACCTTGAAGGCCGTCAGCGAGCGGCGCACCATCTCCTTGCAGGCCTCGCCCGAGGACACGCGCTCGCCCATGTACAGGTGCAGGACCGTGCCGCCCGTGTACTTGCCCTGCAGGACCTCCTGGTCCTCGAGGGCCTGGAACGGGTCGTCCGTGTATGCGACCGGCAGCTGCGAGGAGTTCGTGTAGTAGGGCTCGTCCGGCGTGCCCGCCTGGATGATGTCGGCGAAGCGCTTGCGATCCTCCTTCGCGAAGCGGTAGGTCGTGCCCTCCGCAGGGGTGGCCTCCAGGTTGTACATGTGGCCGGTGGCCTCCTGGAGCTGAATCATGCGCTCGCGCACCCGGTCCAGGAGGCGCACGCACATGTCGAAGCCGCGCGGGTCCGTCAGGTCGTAGGCGTCGTCGCTGAAGTTGCGCACCATCTCGTTCATGCCGTTGACGCCGATCGTCGAGAAGTGGTTATCGAGCGTGCCCAAGTAGCGCTGCGAGTAGGGGAACAGGCCGTGGTCCATGTGGTACTGAATGGTCTCGCGCTTGATCTCGAGGGACTTCGAGGCCAGGTCGATGAGCTCGTCCATGCGCGCGATGAGGCCATCCTCGTCGCCCTTGTAGAGGTAGCCGAGGCGCGCCATGTTGAGGGTGACCACGCCGATCGATCCGGTCAGCTCGGCCGACCCAAAGAGGCCGTTGCCGCGCTTGAGGAGCTCGCGCAGGTCGAGCTGGAGGCGACAGCACATCGAGCGGATCATGTGCGGGTCCAGGTCGGAGTTGATGAAGTTCTGGAAGTACGGCAGGCCGTACTTCGCGGTCATGTCGAAGAGGGCGTCGACGTTTTCGCCCTCCCAGTCGAAGTCGGGTGTGATGTTGTAGGTCGGGATCGGGAAGGTGAAGACGCGTCCATCCGCGTCGCCACCCGTCATGACCTCGATGAACGCGCGGTTGATGAGGTTCATTTCCCGCTGCAGCTCGCCGTAGGTGAAGTCGACGACCTCGTCGCCGATGAGGGGGTGCTCGTCGGCCAGGTCGTCCGGGCACGTCCAGTCGAAGGTCAGGTTCGTGAAGGGGCACTGGCTGCCCCATCGCGAGGGCACGTTCAGGTTGTAGATGAGTTCCTGCATGCACTGCACGACGTCCTCGTACTCCATGTCATCCAGGCGCACGAAGGGTGCCATGTAGGTGTCGAAGGAGGAGAATGCCTGGGCGCCCGCCCACTCGTTCTGGAGGGTGCCGAGGAAGTTGACAATCTGTCCGCAGGCCGAGGAGAAGTGCTTGGGCGGGGCCGAGGCGATCGCGCCGCCCACACCGTTGAAGCCCTCCTGGATGAGGCGCTTGAGGGACCAGCCCGCGCAGTATCCGGCGAACATGTCGAGGTCGTGGATGTGGTAGTCGCCCTCGCGGTGCGGGGCGCCGATTTCGGGGGTGTAGACGTGTTCAAGCCAGTAGTTGGCGACGATCTTGCCCGCCGAGTTCAGGATGAGGCCGCCGAGCGAATACCCCTGGTTCGCATTGGCGTTCACCCGCCAATCTGAGCGGTCGAGGTACTCCTGCACGGTTGCGATGGCGTCGACGTCGTAGCGAGGCGATCTGGTCATGGTCCTTGTCCTGTCTTGATTCCGGTGTCTGCTGTGCGGGCACTGCGTTGTGGAAGGTGTGTGGCATTTGTGGCTCTGTGGTGGCGCTGCGCGCCGTTCGTGCCCTCTCGTCTCACCGGGCGAGGGCGGAGCGGCGCTGCTGTTCGGACGCGTGATCGACACGTCGTGGGTGCTCCGCCCTCGTGGGGCGAGGCCGTGGCACTGTGGGTGGAGGTGGTTCCCTTCACCCGGCGTGAGGCTCCCCTAGATCTAGGGGAACGCCGCCATCAATCACTAGATGTAGTGCTTGATACGAACGGTAACCACAATATCTAGTGTCATACGTGCGTCAGATGCACGACGCGCGCGGCGAGCAGTTCTGCTCATCACGCGCGCCCTTTTTCAACACCCACAGGGGACCAACGTCCCGACGCGAGGCTACGCCCAGCCATGCGCAACCGTCAGCGACCACCCCACAAAACGAGGCCGCGACCGGAAAACCCGGCCACGGCCTCGTTGATCGATACGGATCAGATGAGGAAGGGCAGCTTCTTCACCAGCCCCAGTCCCTTCCACCAGGTGCCCAGGCCGAGCGTGTCGCCCGCGCTGGTCAGCGGGATCAGGATCAGAACGAGCGCATACACCAGGTGCTCGTTGACGACCGGATTGAGCGAGCCCCACACCCACGGCGCGACAGCCGCATACATGAAGCCCAGCATGACCACGCCCGCGACGGCGGCGAGGCGCGTGCCAATCCCCAGCAGGAATGCCAGGCCGATACCCAGCAGGCCGAGCATGAACAGCCAATCCATCGCGGGCATGGCCAGCGACTCAAAGAAGGAGGCCAGTGGCTTGCCGGTCGTGGCGCCCGTCAGGTAACTCTGCGCGGGCGTGCCGCCGTTGATCCACGCGCGCGACGGGCCCGTCGAATAGTGCAGGCCAAACGTCTTATCCACGAACGACCACAGGAAAATGAAGCCGACCGCGATGCGCAGCAGGGCCAGGACGAAGCGCGCAGGCTTGGAGGTGACGACGGCTGATGCGGGGCGAGGCATGTCGGTCCTTTCGGGACGGATCTGCGGGTAGGCGTTGTACGGGCGTCGACGGCGTGCCACCCGTCTCCCCATTATCCACTGGCCAAGCCCCACAACGCCAGGGACGGGCCATCGAAGCAGCCCAGTTGCAGGACGTCATGAGGCAGACGAGCCTTCGAGCAAACGGCTGCGCGAAACCGGGCCTCACACGATTTCTGGCGCCACCGCCCAAAACGCAGACCACTTCGTCCACATCGTCCGGTTTTCAGGATTGTTTACCGAGGTGGTCTGCACTTTGGGCGCCACGCACCGGCCCTTCCGCAAAAAAGTTCGCCCAGCACGGGGGTTCCGTCGGCTTATCCGCGAAAAAGTTCGCCCAGCAAGCCCAAAAACGCCAAAATTGGGGTGTTTTCAGCGCGCTGGGCGAACTTTTTCGCGCGCAGGACACAGCCATGTGGCGACGTTGAAACCAATGACACCACTGCCACCGCTGACGCAGGCCAGCATGAAACCACCATCACCACTGCTCGCCCCTCAACAGCAACCGTTGAAACCGGTGACACCTCTGCAACCGAAAAACACGCCATAAACACCCATTTCTCACCCGCAAAGGCGACGCCGGTTTCAACTGGCTCACATCACCAGCCCGCAAAGGCGACAAGGGTTTCAATCCGACGCAACTAGACACGAGCAAAGGTGCCACCGGTTTCAGCCCGGTAACGCGTTGCACCAAATAGGCAAGCAATGCACCCGTCAGTAGTGCAATACCCCTGAACAAGTACGATCAGGGAGATACGCCCCATCATTCCGCATGCAATTCCAACTCAGCCGAACCCCATATAAACGTAGAATCCGCAGAATTCCAACGATCAGACTTCAAACCATGAAACACATCCGAGGGAATTGCATGCGAAATTGATGGACCGGCAGGGACAGCTCCACAGAAATCTCGCACGCAATTCGATTGGGCGAAGTTTCAACAAAGTCCGAAAACGTTGCAATTGCAACGATCTGAATTCAATGTTTGAAACAGTCGCGGGGGAATTACGTGCGAAATTGCTGGGGCGGCGGGACCTGGCCGGACAACAAGCCGACGCGCCGAGCAACATCAGCGCCACAGGTCCCACTGGTGTGGAGGGCGCCGGAGGGACCGGAGGGCCAGGCTGCGGTGCCCGTGGGCGGTGGCGGGGCCTGGCCGGGCTTCG
>CALBAF010000130.1 GCA_937926415.1 uncultured Actinomyces sp. | reverse complement strand
CCCCGCCTCCACGCCCCACTTGCCCTCCGTCTGAACATCCACATTTTTCTGCAATTCTCTGGCGGCGTTCTCTAACTTCACTGCCACGCAATCGTCACCCTCACGCAGGGCTGCGATCCAGCTCTTCCACTTGTAGTAGTTGACTTCCATGTTCGCAGGAACATTCTCGGCACCCATGACAACTCCTCATTGACAGGCATGATCGTGATGACTCGAGCCTACCAGATGACAGGAAATGACAGAAGAGGCTTTCACAGCCTCACGCTAGCGCCGCTGGCGCAGGTCCACGACGGAAATGAGGCGTTCACCGGCTCTTCGCATTTTGGGGTGTGGGGGGTGGTGTTGGCATGGGGTCGGGGCCTGCCCGATGATTGAGGTTGCGACACTTCAAACGCTGGGAGGCCCCGACATGTCTCATGCTACCTTTTCTGCTCCGGATATGACGACCTATTGCGGGTTGGAGGAGCTGGGCTTGGTGGCTGTGGGGATGCGCTGCCAGGAGGGCGGGTTCGTCCTGAAGTGCCGTGCGGCTCATCCTGCTCGGCTGTGTCCAGGGTGTGGGCGCCCGGGGTATTCGCTGGGGTCGCGTACCCGGCGCTTAGCGCACGAACCGCGGGGGCATCAGCCCACGACGCTGGCGGTGTATGTGGGACGTTACCGATGTCGGGCGTGTTCTTGCTCCTGGTGTGATGACATCAGCCAGGCGGCTCCCCCACGCGCCAAGCTCTCCTTTGGGGCCTTGCGCTGGGGGCTTGTGTGCTTGATCGCTGACAACATGCCCATTAATCGCATTGCCGCTCACCTGGCGGTAGCCTGGCATACCGCCAACGAGGCGATACTGGCCTATGGGGAAGAACTCCTGCTGGCGGATTCGACTCGCTTTGAAGGCGTGCGCGTCATTGGGGTGGATGAGCACGTGTGGCGTCATCGGGGTGGGGACAAGTACGCCACGGTGATCGTGGACTTGACCCCTGTACGCGACCATACTGGCCCGGCCCGCCTCCTAGACGTGGTGCAAGGCCGCTCCAAATATGTCTTGTCTTCCTGGCTGGCCGCATGCCCCCAAGAATGGAAAGACAACATTGAGATCGTGGCAATGGATGGGTTCAGTGGCTATAAGAGCGCAGCAGCCAGCCAGCTACCAGGGGCGGTGACGGTAATGGATCCCTTCCACGTTGTTCATATCGCCATCGACGCCCTAGAGCAGTGCCGCCAGCGCGTCCAGCAAGAAACCCTGGGGCATCGCGGCCGCAAGGGCGACCCCTTGTACGCGGCCCGCAAAACACTGCTGACCGGCACCGACATCCTCACCGACACATCCCAGGCGCGCCTAGATGCCGTATTCGCCTGCCCCGACCACGCCGACGTGCACGCCACCTGGAGGATCTACCAGGACCTCCTAGCAGCCTACCGTGACCGTGACCCCAGGCGCGGCAAAAACACCCTCCGCCATCTCATCACGACGCTCACCCGCCCGGGCTTGCCACACACATGCATCGAGCTAGCCCGCATGGGCAGAACCCTCAAACGCAGAGCCGGGGACATCCTGGCCTACTTCGACCACCCCCACACCAGCAATGGCCCTACCGAAGCCATCAACGGACGCCTCGAACACCTACGCGGACCCGCACTAGGATTCCGAAGCCCCACCCACTACATCACCCGAGCACTCCTCGAAACCGGCGAATTCAGACCCCAACTACACCCCCAATTATCAAGAGCCCCATGTGTCCTCCTAGTGGCGCGACCTCTCAATCCAAGTTGGACTGACTCCAGGGGTAATCTCTACATCTGTGGGGACTGTGAGGGTTGGGCCATAGACAATGGTCTCCTTGCCGACATGCTGGGTAGCAGCTGTATGCGCAATATCAAAGCGGGCGCAGCGGGCGGCATCGTAGAGGTTATCCCAGACAATCCTTTGATCGTCGTAGGTCAACAACCATGGGTACTTCGCAGCCTGTAGCTTTTCGGCTAAAGCCTTATGGTCGTCGCCATTAAAGGCGTGGAGATAGAGCCTTCCTCCTTGCTCGACGTAGGGCGGGTCCGCATAGACGAGGACGTCCGTGGCGTAGGCTTCCATTGTGGTGAGGAAGTCGAGGCCGTCGAGCTGGGTGACGTGGATGCGGTCGCCCAGGGCGGCAACGTGTTTGACCCTCTCGATAAGCGCCGACTTGTTGTAGCGGGCATCAATCTTCCATTTGCCGACCTGTTCGAACCCGCCGATGGGGCCCGCGTCGAGGATGCCGGAGCGGTTGGTGCGGTTGAGGAAAAAAGTGGCAAAGCCGAGGGCAAGGTCGTCTCCCTTACCGGCCTGGTAGATGGCTCTCTGGTGGTTCCACTGCTCAACGGTGACGAGGGTGTTGTTGATGAGCTGACAAAACGCGTTGGCGCCGTCGGGGGCGGTGATGGTGCGCCAGAACGCGGCAACGCCAACATTGAGATCGTTGATGTGGATATGGTCAACGGCGCCGTCGGTCAAGAGTCGTAGGGCGGCGCCGGCACCTCCTGCGTAGGGCTCGGCGTAGTGGGTCGGGGCCGGGATCTGGGCACGGATCAAGCGGGCGAAGAAGGGGGCCAGGCGGGCTTTGCCACCAGGGTAGCGCAGGGGGGACAGATACCTCACGGATCAAGCCTGCCCGTTTTTCTTGCTCGTGGCCACCGCATTAGCGGGCGGCTTGGCGAGGTCGGTGTTGATGGCGTTGAGCAGGGGCGTGAACAGGACGTTTGCTCGTTTAGCCATCTCGGGCGCAGCGGTGAACTGGTAGGCGTGCACGCAGTTGTGGAGGTCGCGGACGAAGTGTCCGTCAGCGGTGTCGGTGCGTACTGCCGCCCAGGTTCCAGCTAGCTCTGGGCGGGTGGGGTTCTTGGAGTCCAGGAGAGGGTCGAGGTGACGCAAGACAGCGGCAAGTTTGTCAGTGAGCTGCTTGCTTTTCGGCCTGAGGTTCTGGTGGTCGATGAGTATGTCAACAGCGAGCTCGACCACGACGCGTGCCGTGACTGACGCAATCTCAGGATGCTTGCTGATCTCCAGCTCGCCGCACTCCTTTATCAGCTTCCGGAGTCGGTCGGGCATGTGGGCGTACCGTACGCCGTTGTATAGGTGGGTATCACTCTTACGAGGCTTGGGCGAACGGGGTCGGGAGTCGTTATTCGGGTGAGGATCCGGATCCTCGCCCGGATCCCTTTTCGCACCATCATTATCTGGAGTGGAAGAGTCTGGTGTCGGCGCGGCATCTGCCGTGTCCCATGAAGGTTTGGCTGTATCAATGTCTATTGCGGGAGCGACGTCAGCATCTCCAACGGTTTCCGTCCACACCTTCTCAATCGTCTCCTCGGCGACATCTCTGCTGTTGAGAGTGCGGGAGGAAATGACGAGAATGTCGGCAGCGCCGGGCGCTTTGGGATCCTTGGGTTGAGGCGTGAGCATCCCAGTGATGAGCTTGTGAATGAATGGTTTAATCTTGTCGGGATCAATACCAATGCTGATCTGGCCGGGCTGGGTGAAGCTGGCACCGAGGAGCTCTTTGACTTTCCAGGTGTAGACGCGGTCCATGAGGGTGTACTGCTCGCGTCGGGCCCGGTCGATGAGGTCGACCAGTGGGCGGTCGTGCTGGTAGGTCTCCTCCAGCCAGTACCAGAACTCGTTCCACTCCACAGGATCGCTGCCGCTGTTGACCTGGTCGAGGTAGATCATCTCTGTGCCCCAACCGGCGGTGCCTTCACCGCTGCCTGCGCCATGGTGCTTGAGGTGGATCCAGTAGCGGGCGTCGGCGCGGTGCTCGAACTCTACGCAGCTGGGGTTCAGATAGGAGCTAGTGGTGCGGACTCCTCGTTTGATGCGCTCGAAGGTTGCAACTGTCTGCGGGTCGGGGGCCTTGCGGGGGTTGTCGAGGAGACGGCAGGCGACGAGGCGTCGGTTGCCTTCGAGGACAACGTACTTGCCCTCTTCTTGGACGATTGCCCAAGACTCGGTGGGATTAAGACCGTGTTCGGCGATACTTTTCGCCAAGGCAACGATCTTTGGCCCGAATTCCCTCAGTAGCCGACTCGTGGCCTCTGCCTCGTTCTCTACCGCGGGACGGCCAAGGCGAGGATTTCGCAGGTCGAGATGGAGGGTTAAGGGTCAAAATGTGTGTCCGGAATCGCGGATTTTCACGGATTGACCTGTAGGTTTCCGGAAAGTAT
>CALBAF010000129.1 GCA_937926415.1 uncultured Actinomyces sp. | reverse complement strand
AATGTTTTTACACATAATGAATTTGACGTTGATTAATAAGGATGGGGAATATGAGACAGCTTGCATTTTTATTAGTATGTATGCTGAGCGTAACGGCTGCATTGGGCGCCGAACACACTGCTGGAAAGACTGCGGTAAACGAAGCTCAGACGGAATCTGAAAAATCCATAGTACATCTCACCTGGAATAAGGACGGCACAGCAATCGCCAAAGCCCTTATCGGCGACGAGGTAACATTGTGCGCCGGCACGAAAAATATTCCCGATGGAACGAGCGCGGTAATCAAAATCATAGAAAAAGCCGCCGGCGGCAACGACGCCGATGTTGCAACGCTTACGGCGCCGGTGCGGAACAACACCATTGAATGCGCGTGGAAAATCGTTTATGCCGCCGGTGAGGATGATACAAACAGCGAAGAAGATGAAAACGTCTATGCACTGCCGGTCACAGCCAGGATCTCCGAGGCGAGCAGCGCCAGGATGATGCCGTCCTTGTCGGTCGACCACACGGTGCCGTCCTTGCGCAGGAACGAGGCTCCCGCGCTCTCCTCGCCGCCGAAACCGACGGTGCCGGACAGCAGGCCGGGCACGAAGTACTTGAAGCCCACGGGCACCTCGATGAGGTCGCGGCCCATGGAGGCCACGATGCGGTCGATGAGCGCGGAGGACACGAGGGTCTTGCCCACGGCCGCGTCGGCGTTCCAGCCGGGGCGGTGCGTGAACAGGTATTCGATGGCGACGGCCAGGAAGTGGTTCGGGTTCATGAGGCCGTCGGGGGTGACGATGCCGTGACGGTCCGAGTCCGCGTCGTTGCCGGTCGCGATGTCGTAGGGGGTGTTGCCCTCGGCGTCGGGGGTCATGGCCTCGCGCAGGGACGCCATCGCGTAGGGCGAGGAGCAGTCCATGCGGATCTTGCCGTCCCAGTCCAGGGTCATAAACGGCCACGCCGGGTCGACCTCGGGGTTGACGACGGTCAGGTCGAGGCCGTAGTGCTCGCCGATTGCCGCCCAGTAGTCGATGGACGCGCCGCCGAGCGGGTCGGCGCCGATGCGCACGCCCGCATTACGGATGGCCTCGATGTCGATGACCTGATCCAGCTGCGAGACGTAGTAGTCCAGGTAGTCGAAGGGCTTGATGTTCGGGTCATGCAGCAGGTCCGAGCCGGTGACGCGGGGAACGTTCTTCCATTCGCCCGAGTCGAGGAGCGCGTTGGCGCGCGCCGCGATCCAACCGGTCGCGTCGGTGTCGGCGGGGCCGCCGTGAGGCGGGTTGTACTTGAAGCCGCCGTCGCGTGGGGGATTGTGCGAGGGGGTGACGACGATACCGTCGGCGAGACCAGGCCCGGAGGTTCGCAGCGCCTGCGGGGCTCCATTTGC
>CALBAF010000128.1 GCA_937926415.1 uncultured Actinomyces sp. | reverse complement strand
CGGACATGAACCACCAGATGGCGACGCCGGCCCCAATGAGCACGACCACGACGGCCGCGATGATGCCGATGATGAGGCCCGTCTTCTTCTTTTCCGGCTGCCCGCCGTACGGGGAACCCTGGAACTGGCCCTGAGGGTAGTAGCCCTGTTGAGGCTGCTGAGCATACCCCTGCTGCTGGTATCCGCCCGCCGCAGGCATCTGCTGGGTGTACTGCTGCCCGGTCGGGTACTGGCCGTTGCCGGGCATCGGCTGCTGATTGGGGTTGAAGGGTGTAGACATGGGGACTCCCTCGGTCTATCGGAAGCTGTCAGCGCGCGTCGGCGCCTCGGCGTAGCCAGTGGAAGCGACGGTGAGCTACTGCTGCGTGTCAGTAGTTTTCGGGGATGACGACTGCGGAATACTCATTCGTGCTGGAGAAGTAGAACACGGAGCACGTGAAACGAGTGTTGACTTTCTTGTTCGTAATCTTGTTCGTACCGGTCACCGTACCGGTGTAATCCCACCACTTGGTCTCACCGTAGCTTTCCTGCAGTTCCAGCTTCGTGTCCGAGACGTTTGCGTTCGTGTACTCGTCGTTGATTTCCTTCGTGCACTCGGCGATGGCCTGCTTCTCCTTGTCAGGATCAGAGCCGGCGCCAGGTCCCGTGCCCTGCGAGGGGTTGGTGCCCACGGGAGGCTGCGCAGGGTTGGTGCCCACGGGAGGCTGCGAGGGGTTGGTGCCCACGGGAGGCTGCGAGGGGTTGGTACCCACGGGCGGCTGCGAGGGGTTGGGGCCCACCGGAGGCGGTGTCGGGTTTGCGCCTGCCGAAGGGGCTGCGGCGCTCGGGGCGCTCTGTGCAGCTGCGTCGTCGGAAGAGTCGTCGCCGGACATGAACCACCAGATGGCGACGCCGGCCCCAATGAGCACGACCACGACGGCTGCGACGATGCCGATGATGAGGCCCGTCTTCTTCTTTTCAGGTGCTCCGTCGCCCGGAGCGCCCGGGAACTGACCCTGGCCGTAGAAGTCCTGCTGGCCCTGCTGGCCGTAGCCCAGGGGCTGGCCGTAGCCGCCGACGACGGGCATCTGCTGGGTGGGCTGCTGCCCATAGGCACCTGGCTGGTAGCCGGCCTGCTGAGGGTATCCACCCTGCTGGGGCTGGTAGGGCTGCTGATTCTCGGGAGAATAGGGCGTGCTCATCATGTACTTCCGTGTTGGTGAGAGAGGTCTCAGGTAACGATCTGTATCCTACCAGGCGCTAGGCTTATGGCATGACGATCGACTATCTGACTCAGACGCGACCGCTGAATCCCCGCCAAGACATCCTGCCCGTCATCATCGGAGGAGACTTCGGAGTGTACGGAATTGGGCGCTGTTTCAACGAAGCGTTCGGTTGTCGCTGCATCTGTGTGGGGTCGCAACCGACCGAGTCGATCACGCGATCACATTTTTTTGATGTCCGCCACGTGAGCGCCCATGCGAGCGACGCGCAGCTTCTGGACATCCTGATGACTATCGCGGCTGAGCATTCGGATAAGAAGCTCATCCTGATGGCCAACCACGATATCTTCTCGGCGTTCGTCGCCCGGAACATGGAGATGCTGTCACGCCACTACGCGTTGCCGTTCCCGACCGAGGAGGTCATGGATCGACTGACCGATAAGGCTGAGTTCGCTCGAGCCTGCGAGCGTGCCGGTATCGCCACTCCCGGTACCGTTGAGGTTGATTTCTCCGCGGTGGAGGACGAGGCCTGGGAGGCTCCCGAGATTCCCTTCAGTTTTCCGGTGGTCGCCAAGTCGGCCAAGGGTGAGCCGTACGACGTGCTCGAGTTCGAGGGTAAGCGCAAGATCTGGTTCATCGACACGGCCGAGGAACTGACCCAGCTGTGGGGGACCCTGAAGGACGCAGGCTTCCGCGATACCTTCCTGGTGCAGGAACTGATCCCCGGCGATAACACCGCGATGCGCTCGATCACGGCCTACGTGGACTCGCGCGGAGAGGTCACGCTGATCGGATCGGCGCGCGTCCTCCTCGAAGATCATGCGCCCACGATGATCGGCAACCCCGTCGCGATGATCACCGAGGACTTCCCGGCGCTGTGGCGCGATGCCTGCACCCTCCTGACCGAGAACGGCTACCGAGGCTTCGCAAACTTCGATGTCAAGATCGATCCCCGAGACGGGCGCGCCCTGTTCTTCGAGGTTAATCCACGCATCGGCCGTAACAACTGGTACATGGCCGCCGCCGGCGCGAACCCGATGATCCCGATGGTTGCGGACCTTATCGACGGTCAGGCGTGTGAACAGACGCAGGCCACCGACGAGATCCTCTACACCCTCGTTCCCGATTCGCTCCTCCTTCACTACATCACGGACCCGGAGCTGCGTGCGCGCGTCAAGCGCATCATTCGCGAGGGGCGTCGTTTCGACCTGCTGCTCAACCCGACCGAGAAGGACCTGCGCCGCAACCTCACCGTGTGGCTCCAGAAGCAGAACCATAGGCGTAAGTTCGCCCGGTACTACCCGGAGCCCACCGAGACGTCCTACTGACGTTCCCGCTAGCACTCCCCGGCCTCGTCGGCGGGGGAGAAGCCCCTGATAGACTGACCCCCTACGCGACCGACATTTCCGACTAACGAGGACACCATGACGACAACCGCACTCGTGCCCATTTCTCAGGAAGACAAGATCGCCGCGGTCTCTGGCTTCCAGGACCGCTCCCTGCCCATCGAACAGACGTGTGTGTGGGAGGCGTTCGAGGAATCCCAGGGACACGGAGTGTGGGGCCGTTACGCCTGGTGCGAGGATGATTCCAAGATCGCGTTCATCACCCTCTACAAGTATTCGGTGCGCGGCGTCCACTACCTGTGGGCGAAGTGGGGGCCCGCGTGGGTCAAGGAAGCCTCCCCGGAGCGTGAGGCCGCCCTGCGAGCGGACCTTCTGCGCGAGATCAAGGCGAAGGACAAGTCGGTTGCCTTCGTACGCCTGCACGCCATCTACCAGCACCCCGACCTGTGCATGCCGCTGCAGACCATCTCTTACGATCGCACCGTTGTCATCGACACCTCCGGCAAGACCGAAGAGGCGATCCTGGCTGCCATGCCCAAGGCGGGCAAGCGCTCGATCCGCTCCGGCCTGAAGAAGGGCAAGGCCGAGGGCGTGACCTTCCATGAGGACACTGCCAACGCCGAGGCCGTTATCGACGAGTACTACGCCGTCATGGAGGAGACCGCCAAACGCGACGGCTTCCGCCCCCACCCCAAGGAGTACTACCTCAGCCTGCTCAAGACCCTGGGCCCGAAGCACGCGCGCATCTTCTCGATGCGCGACGCCGACGGAAACATCCTGTGCTGGGACTTCTGTCTGGTCGAGGGAATCCGCGCGCAGGCAGAATACGGCGCATCCACCGAGGCTGGCCGTCGCCTCCGTCAGCCCCCGGTGCTTGACTTCCTGGCCGCCGAATTCCTCGCCCGCGACGGCGTGCGCGAATTCGACCTCATGGGCGCCCACTCGCCGCGTTGCCCCGACCTCTACAGCGTCGGAAAGTACAAGAGCGCCTTCGCCTCGCACTTCACAGACGTGCCCGGCGGCTGGGACATGCCCATCAAGAAGGCCGCCTACCGTGCCCTGAGCGCCGCAAAGGCTCTGAAGGACTGGCGCGCCCGCTCCTGAAGCGGACCCGTCACGGGGCTAGAATTCAATTCGCAACACAATCTCTCGTATCTAACAAAACTAGGAGACACAGTGCCCGATATTTCTCTCGTCATTGACGGACATGAACAGACCGTACCGGCGGGGACCACGGGCACGACGTGGTTCGAGAAGTCGCGCGATGTTGTCGCCATTAAGGTTGACGGCACGCCGCGTGACCTCGAGACGCCTTTCGAAGCAGGAACTACTGTCGAGGCGATTACCTTGGCCAGCGAGGACGGCCTGAACATCCTGCGCCACAGCGCCACCCACGTGCTCGCGCAGGCCGTCCAGGATGTCTTCCCAGATGTCAACCTTGGCATCGGCCCCTTCATCACCGACGGCTTCTACTACGACTTCGGCAACATCGACGCGGTGACCCCCGAGCTGCTGCGCGACCTCGAGAAGCGCATGAAGCGCATCATCAAGGAAGGCCAGCGCTTCGTGCGCCGCGAGATCTCCGAGGACGAGGCCGTGGTTGAGCTGGCTGATCAGCCTTACAAGCTCGAGCTCGTCACCACGAAGGGCAAGGGCGCCGAGGGCGCGTCCGTCGAGGTGGGCGGCGCGACGCTCACCATGTACGACAACGTGCGCCGCGACGGCTCGGTGGCCTGGAAGGACCTGTGCCGCGGCCCCCACCTGCCCTCCACCAAGCTCATCGGCAACGGCTTCGCGCTGACCAAGGCGTCGGCCGCCTACTGGAAGGGCGACCAGTCCAACGATCAGCTCCAGCGCATCTACGGCACCGCCTGGGCCTCCAAGGAAGACCTCGTCGCCTACCAGGAGCGCATCAAGGAGGCCGAGCGCCGCGACCACCGTCGCCTCGGCGCCGAGCTGGACCTGTACTCCTTCCCCGAGGAGATCGGCCCCGGCCTCGTTGTCTTCCATCCCAAGGGTGGCATCCTGCGCCACGAGATCGAGTCCTACGTGACCGACCGTCACAAGGCGGCCGGCTTCGACTTCGTGCACACGCCCGAGATTTCTAAGGGCGGGCTCTTCCACACGTCGGGCCACCTGCCCTACTACGCGGACACGATGTTCCCGCCCATGCTCGTTGACGAAGAGCGCGACGAGGACGGCAACGTGACCAAGGCAGGCCAGGAGTACTACCTCAAGGCCATGAACTGCCCGATGCACAACCTGATCTTCCGCTCGCGCGGCCGCTCCTACCGCGAGCTGCCGCTGCGCTTCTACGAGCTGGGTCACGACTACCGCTACGAGAAGAGTGGTGTCGTCCACGGCCTGACCCGCATGCGCGGCTTCACGCAGGATGACTCGCACACCTACTGCACGCCTGAGCAGGCCTCGGAGGAGATCCGCACGCAGATTGAGTTCTTCCTGTCGATCCTGTCCGCTTTCGGCCTCAAGGACTTCTACCTCGAGCTGTCCACGCGCGACGAGGACGGCAAGAAGAAGGACAAGTTCATCGGTTCTGACGAGGACTGGGCGGCCGCCACGAAGGCCCTCGAAGACGCCTGCGCCGCGACCGGCCTCGACCTCGTTCCCGATCCGGGCGGCGCCGCCTTCTACGGCCCCAAGGTGTCCGTGCAGGTCAAGGATGCGATCGGGCGCACCTGGCAGATGTCGACGATTCAGTACGACTTCAACCAGCCCGACCGCTTCGACCTGGAGTACACGGCAGCCGACGGCTCCCGTCAGCGCCCCGTCATGATCCACTCCGCGAAGCTGGGCTCGGTTGAGCGCTTCATCGGCGTCCTCACCGAGCACTACGCGGGCGCGTTCCCGGCGTGGCTCTCGCCTGTCCAGGTCCGACTCATTCCCGTCGCCGAGGCTTTCGACGGCTACGTCAAGGACGTTGCCGCCAAGCTGCGCGAGCGCGGCGTGCGCGTCGAGACCGACCTGTCGGACGACCGCTTCGGCAAGAAGATTCGCAATGCCTCCAAGGACAAGATCCCCTTTACGCTCATCGCCGGTGGTGAGGACGTCGAGGCCGGGGCTGTGTCTTTCCGTCTGCGTGACGGCTCGCAGCACAACGGCGTCGCCGTTGATCGCGCGGTCGAGCTGATCGTGGCGCACATCGCGCAGCGCAACAACGCCGACCAGATCGACGGCCTCGACGAGGCGTGAGTCTTATGAGCCGTGACGCCGGTTCCGATTTGATCGGTACCTCGAACGGCCCGTTGCCGACCGAGGACGCCCGCTCGCTGGCGGGCGTCCCGGACGGCTTCGGTCGTTTCTGGACCCCCTATCGGATGGCCTACATCCGCGGTGAGGGCAAGCCCGCCGATGCCTCGGATGTCGGGTGCCCGTTCTGCACGGCCCCCGGAAAGGACGACCAGACGGGACTGATCGTCTACCGCGGCAACACGTGCTTCGTGCTCATGAACCTGTTCCCCTACAATTCCGGGCACCTGCTCGTGTGCCCGTACCGCCACGTTTCGGACTACACGGAGCTCACCGACGAGGAACGCGTGGAGCTAGGCAACCTGACGGCGACGGCCATGCGCGTCACCCGCGAGGTCGCGTCTCCGGCGGGTTTCAACCTGGGCATGAACCAGGGCGAAGTTGCCGGTGCCGGCATCGCCGCTCACCTGCACCAGCACGTCGTTCCCCGCTGGCTGGGGGACGCGAACTTCCTGCCGATTATTGCGCAGACGAAGGCCGTGCCCGAGCTCCTGGAAGATGCTCGAGCGCGCCTCGCCGCCGCCTGGCCGAAGGAGGACTGATGCTCGGAAATCACGGGCGTTCTATTACGAAGGCAATCTTTACGCCTCTCGCTCGCGTTCTCGCACGAGTGGGTGTCACGCCGAATATGGTGACGGTCGCCGGCACCGTTGCGACGGTCGCGATCGCGGTTATCTGCATTCCACAGGGCTGGATCTGGCAGGGCGGTATCGCTCTTGCCGTCGTCATGTTCGGTGATTCCGTGGACGGCACTATCGCGCGGATGACGACGGGCGGCACACGTTTTGGAGCATTCCTCGATTCGACGCTCGACCGTCTGGGCGACGGAGCCGTCTTTGGCTCCCTCACCGCCTACGCGGTCTTCCAGATGGACGATTCGCTCGTTCGCACATGGTCGATCATCGCCGGCATCTGCTCCATTGTTGGCGCGGCCGCCGTTCCCTACGCGCGCGCCCGTGCCGAGTCCGTCGGCGTCGTCGCCAAGCTGGGCATCGCTGAGCGTACCGACCGCCTCATCATCGGCATGGGTACGGCAATTCTCATGAGCCTCGGGCTGCCCGAATGGATCTTCGCGGCCGGTTTGACCTGGGTCGCTTTCGCCTCGTTCGTGACCGTCTGCCAGCGTATCTGGTTCACCGCCCGCCACATTGATGAGGGGACTCCGTGAGTTTTTCGCCCCTGTCGCTCGCCTTTTCGATCGCCCCCCGCCTGCCGCTGCGCGTCGTCATGCGTATGGCGGACACGGGTGCATCGATTGCGGCGAGGCGTGGGGGAGCCATGATCGACCGGCTCCGCGCCAACATGGCACGTCTGACCGGAACGGAGCCGTCTGCCGACGAGCTGCGTGCCGCAGTGCGCTCCCACATCCGCAACTACGCCGAACAGCTGATGCTCGGATCGCGTCGCGGAGCGCCGTTGCTCGAGGGAGTGTCCTTCGAAGGATTCGAGGCCCTGGCTGCGGCCAGCGAAGACGGCCCGGTCGTGCTCGCTCTTGGGCACTCCGGCAGCTGGGATCGCGCCGGAGCGTGGGTGTGTGCACACGGTCGTGGCATCGTGACCGTGGCCGAGAAGGTTGAGCCTCCGGCACTGTTCGAGCGTTTCGTGTCGCTGCGCGAAGGCCTCGGCATGGAGATTATCGGAGTTGCAAAGGGCGAGTCGGTGTTCTCCACCCTCATCGAGCGCGTGCGCGGCCGCAGCGTCATCGTCCCGCTTCTTGCAGACCGGGATATTTCGGGTTCGGGCATCGAGGTCGGCCTTGGTACAGGGCGGGCACTCGTCGCCGCGGGTCCCGCAGCGCTGGCAACCAAGCTGGAGCGTCCGCTCTTCGCTGCCTGCATTACGTACGAGAATGAAACGCCCTCCGGGGCCGATGTCCGCGTGCGGTGTGTCGGTCCTATCGATGGTGACGAGGCGAAGCGGCCGGGCATGAACCGCGTCGAGGCCCTCACGCAGGCATGGGTGGACGAATTTGCCGCCATGATGGCGTCAAAGCCGCAGGACTGGCACATGATGCAGCGCGTGTATGTGGAGGATCTTGACTCCGAGCGTCTGGCGCGCGCGAGGGCCGAGCACGAGAGGAAGAATCGATGAAGATTGGAATCGTGAACCCGTATTCCTGGGATGTGCCCGGGGGAGTGGGCTTCCACATTCGTGACCTCGCGTTGAAGCTGCGGTCCCGCGGACACGACGTTCAGGTGCTGACGCCGTCGACCTCGGACGACCTGCCTGACTGGATCACGTCCGCCGGTTCGTCTGTGTCAATCCCGTTCAATGGATCGGTGGCCAATATTTCGGTGAAACCGAAGGCACTGGCGCGGACTCGCCGTTGGCTGGCAGATAACGATTTCGATGTCGTGCACGTCCACGAGCCAGTCGTTCCCTCGGTCTCCATGGCTGCTGCGATGCTGTCGAGTGCCCCTCTCGTGGGTACTTTCCACGCGGCTCTTGGCCGATCCGTGTCTCGAGCCATCGCCTCGGCTCCCATGCGCCTGTACATGGAACGTATCGGCGTGCGTATCGCCGTCTCGGAAGAGGCCCGACGCACTCTCATCGAGCACCACGGCGGCGATGCCGTCATCATCCCGAACGGTGTGGAGACGGCCTCGTTCCGCAGCGCGCAGCCCCTGGAGCAGTGGGCGGCGACCGAGGAGCGTCCGGTCATCGTGTTTCTTGGCCGCCTCGATGAGCCCCGCAAGGGACTCAGCATCTTCGCCGGTGCCATCGCTGCGGTGCTCGAGTGCTTCCCAGGTGCCCGTTTCCTCATTGCCGGCCGAGGAGACGCACCGGATATTCGCCAGGCCGCGAAACGTTTCGGTGATTCGGTCTCCTTCCTGGGTGGCATCAGTGACGAGGAGAAGGAATCGCTTCTCGCGGGCGCCAGCATCTACGTCGCGCCGCAGACGGGCGGCGAGTCTTTCGGCATCGTCCTCGTCGAGGCCATGGCAGCTCACACGGCGGTTGTTGCCTCGGATATTCCTGCATTCCGCGCCGTTCTCGAGGAAGGACGTGCCGGAGCGCTCTTCGAGACCGGTAGTAGTGAGTCTCTCGCTCGCACGCTCGTCGACCTGCTGACCGACCGCGACCGCCTCGAGGAGCTGGCAGCCTCTGGAGCCCGCTCGTCCGCACAATACGACTGGGAGGTCGTGGCCGATAAGGTCTTCGAGGTCTACAAGCTGGCGATTGCGATGGGAAGCCCCGCCGACTCGGGTACGCGCCGGGCGCGTGACCTGATCCGTGGCCGTGGCGAGGAAGAGGAGGAACTCGCGTGATCTCGCTATCCCCCTGGCTGCTTGTCGCCATCGCGCTCGCTGTTATCGCGCTTGGCGTGGTCTCGGCATTCGCGATCACGCGTGCGCGCCGCCTGGACCGTCTCCATCAGCGCATCCTTGCCTCTCGAGACTCGCTCTCTCGCCTCCTGCTACGCCGGGCCTCCGAGGTCGACCTCCTGACCCGCAGTGCCGGACTGGACGGTTCCGGCCTCGCCGAGGCCGCCCACGCCTACATCCAGGACGGGGGAGACCAGCTGACAACGGATGGCCTCGACCGTCGAACCTCGGCGCAACGCCAGGGAGATCGCGTCGAAGTCGTGACCCGTTTGGAGCGCGCATCCGCCCTTTCTCGCGCAATCCGTGAGACCCTGACCCCCGACGTGCGGGCGCGGATTGCATCGGATCCCCAGGCCAGCGCGCGCCTGGAGGCCCTGGATGCGACGTGCTACCGCATCCAGCTCACACGCAACGTGCATAACGTGGACGTCGCGGGAGTGCGCGCTCTGCGTTCCGCACGGATGGTAAAATTGTTGAGGTTGGCCGGGTACGCTCCTATTCCCGAGCCTATTGACTTTGACGATGACACGCAGATGGGCGGACGAGGTTACTAATATGCATGCGACCCACTGGGGAGGGCCCGGCGAGGATTATCGCCTCAGCAAGATCAGCAGCACCACCATCGACCCTGCTGACGGAGTCTCGGCACCTGCCCCCGACGATGCTGCTCCCGTCTGGCAGCCTCCAAAGCCCGCGCATTCCTTCCCCTGGTTTGAGGTCGTCATGACGACGATCGGCGTGCTGGGAACCGTCGGTATCATCATCTACGGTTTGGCACCCGAGTCTTCAAGCGTGACCGCCTTCGTGAAGACGACGCTGCTCTCCCTCGTCGCCCTCGTGATCGTCGTCGTCTTCCTCCAGTGGATCGATCGCTGGGAGCCAGAACCGTGGACGACGAAGCTCGCGATGTTCCTGTGGGGCGGGGGCGTGGCGACTCTGACGTCGATGATTGCGAACACGGCGCTCCACGAAGACATTGCCTTCACGATCGGAGACGCGCAGCGCGCCGAGGCGCTTGCCACGTCATTCATCGCGCCACTCGTGGAGGAGACATTCAAGGGGATCGGTGTCCTCATCATCGTTGTCGTACGGCGCAACAGCATCAACTCGATACTCGACGGTGTCGTGTACGCGGGATTCTCGGCGGCGGGGTTCCTTTTCTTCGAAGACATTTTGTACTTTCTGCGCACCGAGAGCGAAGGAACAAAGACTCTCGTGTTTGTGTTCGTTCTTCGCGCCCTGGCAGGGCCCTTCCTGCACGTGATGGCCACGTCGATGACCGGCATCGGATTGGCGCTCGCCCTGATCAAGTTCAAACGCGGATGGTCGAAGACCGCCATCGTCGTCGTGTTCTGGTTTGCTGCCATGCTCATCCACTTCGCATGGAACGGGAGCATCGCGCTGACCGAATCAGGAAGAGGGTTCATCGTGATGTACCTCGTGTTGGGTATTCCCGGGTTCCTTCTGTGGTCGATTCTGCTGATCAGAGCCGCGCGTCGGGAAGCACTCCACATTCGCGAGGGTCTGGTTCCCTACCTGCGCACCGGATGGGTTCTTCCCGGTGAGGTGTCGATGGCGACCGATCGCCGCGCACGTCGATCCGCCTTCAAGTGGGCTTCGCAGGGTGGGCGTGACGCGAAGCGTGCGATGCGGGCCTTCTTGTCCGACCTGGCCTCCCTCGGCCTCGACCAGCGCCTCATGGCTCGCCATGGCGCCGATCCCTCGCGCATCGAGAGTGACCGCCAGATGCTGGCTGATGCCGTCGAAAACCGACGCGAATTCCTGAGGTTGACCTCGATCGCCGAGCAGCAAAAGGACGTCACAAACGCCGTTGCCGGTCGCGCGCAGGTTGCCTGACTCGGGGTGTCGAGCAGGGGAGTGAGGCCAGAGAACAAACGACGAGGCAGCGCCAGGTAATCTTCGCGGCTACCGGTACGTGCCCTGTCACATGAGTGCTCTTTCACGGCTGTTCCATCGCCTTCTCATAGGTGACGCATAGGAACATGGGGAATGATCGGGGCGATAGAAAGGAAACCTAAATGACTGATGAACTGTCGACGCGCCCACGTTCCTGGGCGTTGATCGTCTGCTCCGTCGTGCTGATCGCAGTGAGCATACGGGCGGCGATCTATGAGTTTACGCAAGCCTTTGAGGGCATCTCATCATCCGATGCCTGGCTTGCGCTTGGCGCCTCGACGCTGAGCGCAGTTGTCGGGCTGGTGGTTCTCGCATGGGCCGCTCGCCTCAAGCCCACTGCGCTGTCCTGGCTGGCCGCATTCGGCTGGGGAACCGGTGGCGCGCTCATCTTCGCCGGATACGGCAACACAGTCGTCGACTCGGCCGTAGCCGCGAGCAACCTGAGCGACGATGCGGTCAATGTCGTGACGTCGGTCGTCACGGGTCCGCTCGTCGAAGAAACCGGCAAGGGAATCGGCGTGCTGGCGCTGATCCTCGCCGCACGAAAGGTGCTCACTCGTCCTGCGCAGGGCGGCGTTCTCGGTGCCCTTGTCGGCATCGGCTTCGCCTGGGGCGAGGATGTGGGCTACTACGTGACCGCTCTTGAAGACGGGATGAGCGGACTGTGGGAATCCTTCCTCGTGCGCGCCATCCTCGGTGCCTACGCTCACGCTATCTTCACCGGCGTGTTTGGATACGCGCTGGCCTGGGCCGTCCTGCGTGCCAATAGCGCGATGCGTGGAATCCTCGCCGGTGTTGCGGGATTCGTCGGAGCGCTCGCGCTGCACGCTCAGGCCAACGGCCTGGGGTTCGTAGCTCCCGAAGACTCGTGGAACCTGACCTACGGTGCCATCGAGATCCCGGTGTTCGTCGTGAGCACAGCCCTCCTGGTGTGGGGACTGCGCCGCCGGCGGGCTACCCTGGAGGCATGAGCGCACTCGACTGGCCATTGGACGCGGACGGCTATCCCCACCGGGAGGCCGCCCGCGTCCTCCTCTTTGACGACAGTGGACGGGTCCTATTGGCTAAGGGCCACGACGAGGACCAGCCGGAACGATTCTGGTGGTTCACGATCGGAGGCGGGATCGAAGAGGGGGAAGACCCGCGCGCCGCGGCCGTGCGCGAGGTCTTCGAAGAAACCGGCATCGAGCTGGCCCCTGACGACCTGGTGGGCCCCGTCCTCTACCGGACCGCCGAGTTCGACTTCCTGGCGGTCACCGCCCGACAGGACGAGTGGTTCTTCATCGCACACGCGCCCTCGACCGCGCTGAGCCGGGACGGATGGACGGATCTGGAACGCTCCGTCATCGACGCGCAGGCCTGGTGGGACATCGATGAGGCTGCGGCCCAGATCGACGGAGAGATCTACCCCGCGCAGATCCTCGACTACGCGCGCAGCTGGCGCGAGGGCTGGGACGGGCACATGATCCGCCTGACCGACACGCGCGAACCCTGACGAGCGTGCTCAGGCGAGGCCGAGGGGTGCGATCGCCAGTGACAGATCCGGCGTATTGAGCTGGACGGAGACCTGCTCGCGAACGGCGGGCTTCGCGCAGAACGCGATACCCACCCCTGCCTCGTGCATCATGGGGATGTCGTTTGCCCCGTCGCCGATCGCAACCGTGCACTCGAGGGGGACATTCAGGGACGAGGCCCACGAACGCAGGCAGTCGACCTTCACCTGGGAGGTCACGATGCGACCCAGCACGCGGCCCGTCAAGACGCCGCCCGCGACCTCGAGTCGGTTCGCCGCGTAGAAGTCGATGCCGAGAGAAGAGGCCAGGGGAGCGACGACTTCCTCGAATCCACCGGACACGATGCCGAACTTTCCGCCGGCTCGGTGGACCGCGTCGATTAACTCGCGCGCACCCGTTGTGGGGGTGATGCTGGACAGGACATCGCCGAAGACGGATTCGGGGACCCCGGCGAGGGTAGCGACGCGCTCGCGCAAAGACTCCGCGAAATCAAGCTCGCCGTTCATCGCACGGGACGTAATCTCAGCGACCCGTTGACGAGTACCCGCAGCGCCTGCGAGCTCCTCAATGACTTCCTGGGTGATCAGCGTCGAATCGACGTCGGTGACGACGAGGCCGGGTGCCCCGCTGGCAAACAGCAGCGGTGCACCCGGCTCATCGAGACAGTGAGTCATCTCACTTGCGGACGACCGCGCCCTTGGGGACGACCGTAATGCCGGACTCGGTGACGGTGAAGCCACGCTCCCGATCGTGCTCAAGATCGACACCGACGACAGCGCCTTCCTCGACGACAACATTCTTGTCCAGAATCGTCTTCACGACCCGCGCGGAGCGTCCAATACGGCAGCCGTGCATGACGACCGAATCCTCGACCTTCGCCCACGAGTGGACGTAGGTGTTCGGGGAGATGACCGAACGCACGATCTCACCGCCGGAGACGATGACGCCGGGGGACACGAACGAGTCAATCGCGTGGCCCAGGCGATCCGCATCGCCGTAGACGAACTTGGCCGGCGGCAGCGAGCCGTCGATCATCGTCATGGTCGGCCAGTCACGGTTGTACAGGTTGAACACCGGGTGCACCGAGATCAGGTCCATGTTCGCCTCGTAGTAGGCGTCCAGGGTACCGACGTCACGCCAGTAGTCGCGGTCGCGGTCGGTCGAACCAGGCACGTCGTTGTCCTGGAAGTCGTAGACGCCGCACTCGCCGCGCTCGACGAACCACGGGATGATGTTGCCGCCCATGTCGTGCTTCGAATCGGGGTTCGCCGCATCCTCGCGCAGAGCGTTGACCAGGTCCTTCGTGGTGAACACGTAGTTGCCCATTGAGGCCAGCACCTTGGTCGGATCGTCCGGCAGGCCCACCGCGTTCTTCGGCTTCTCGAGGAAGTTCTTCACGACGCCGTCCTCGCCGTCGATGACACCGAGTGCGGAAGCCAGCTCGATGGGCTGGCGGATGCCGGCGACCGTGGCGGGCAGGCCCGAATCGATGTGGTGCTGGACCATCTGCGAGAAGTCCATGCGGTAGATGTTGTCCGCACCGATGATGACGATGTACTCGGGCTGCTCGTCGTCGACGATGTTGAGCGACTGGTAGATGGCGTCCGCGCTACCCAGGTACCAGTGCGGGCCGCGACGCTGCTGAGCCGGCACAGGGGCAATGAAGTTGCCGAGTAGAGGAGATGTGTACCAGGTCTTTGTGACGTGGCGGTCGAGCGAGTGGGACTTGTACTGCGTCAAGACAACAATCTTGAGGTATCCGGAATTCACGATGTTCGACAGCGCGAAATCGATCAGACGGAAGTGGCCACCGAACGGAACCGCCGGCTTTGCACGGTCATCCGTCAGGGGCATCAGTCGCTTTCCCTCACCGCCCGCGAGAACGATTGCCAGAACGTGGTTCTTTGCCATGTGGCACCTCTTCGTTGGTCGAGTGGACCTGCATCGGCGCGGGTCCGTGGGAGTGGTCACACTGTATTACAAATGTCTATCGATTGCTACACTGTCTCGTTTTCGACCAGGCGTGACGTGAGATCGGATACGATGTGTCTCACACGTCGCTCCCGTCGGAAGGAACCCACCATGCGCGTTGATCTCCTTACCCGCGAATACCCGCCTCACGTCTACGGAGGAGCCGGTGTCCACGTGCTCGAATTGGCCAAGGTGCTGCGTGGCCTGGTCGATGACCTGCGCGTTCAGGCGTTTGACGGTCCACGCGAGCCGGGTACCGATGGAGCCGACCCGGGCGTGACCGGACACGCCGATCTGCCTCAGCTGGCCGGAGCGAACGCGGCTCTGCGCACCCTCGGTGTTGACCTCGAGATTGCTGCTGCGTGCGAGGGATCCGACCTGGTCCACTCCCACACCTGGTACGCGAACTTCGCCGGTCACGTTGCGTCGCTCCTTGGCGACATCCCGCACGTTATCTCTGCGCACTCGCTCGAGCCGCTGCGCCCGTGGAAGGCTGAGCAGCTCGGCGGTGGCTACCGACTGTCCTCCTACGTGGAGAAGACGGCTTACGAGGCTGCGAGCGCGATCGTCGCCGTCTCGAACGGCATGCGTGACGATATCCTGCGCTGCTACCCGGGCGTTGATCCCGAGCGCGTGCACGTCATTCACAACGGCATCGACCTGAACAAGTGGCACGCCCCCGAGGGGGAAGCGGGCGAGGAGCTGCGCGCCCGTGTGCTTGCCGAGCACGGTATTGACCCGTCTCGTCGCACGGTCGTGTTCGTCGGCCGCATCACCCGCCAGAAGGGTCTTCCGTACTTCCTGCGTGCCGCCCAGCTGCTGCCCGATGACGTTCAGCTCGTGCTGTGCGCCGGCGCCCCCGACACCCCCGAGATTGCCGCAGAGGTCGAGGGCCTCGTCGCCGAGCTGCGCGCCCGCCGCTCCGGCGTCGTCCTCATCTCCGAGATGCTTCCCCAGCCCGAGGTGGCGGCGATCCTGTCCTCGGCTCAGGTCTTCATCACGCCGTCCGTCTACGAGCCCCTCGGCATCGTCAACCTCGAGGCGATGGCCCTCGGCCTGCCCGTCGTGGGCACAGCGACCGGCGGCATCCCCGACGTCATTGTCGATGGAGAGACCGGCTACCTCGTGCCGATCGAACAGAAGCAGGATGGCACGGGAACCCCGCTGGATCCTCGCGCCTTCGAGGAAGCGATGGCTGATCGACTGGTGCGTGTCCTCGACGACCCGGAGCTGGGACGTCGTATGGGCGAGGCCGGCCTCGTTCGCGCCCGCGATCACTTCTCCTGGGAAGCGATCGGCGTGAAGACCGCCGAGCTGTACCGTTCGCTCGTTTAGGGCGCACGTCACCCGACAGACGACTAGGCTGTGTACATGACTTACGTCCTGAATCTTTCTCACGTGTCCCTCCAACGCGGGGACACGCAGGTCCTGTCCGACGTCTCGTGGTCGACGCGCCCGCGCCAGCACTGGGTCATCGTCGGCCCGAATGGCGCCGGCAAGACCACGCTGGCGCGCGTGGCCTCGGGCCGTATCGCTCCCGATAGCGGAGAGGTGACGGTGTCGGAGACCGATTTGTCCCACTCCGACCCCTCAGAGATCGCCACGCGTGTGGGGCTCTCGTCGGCCGCGGTGGGGGCCAAGATCGTGCCGACCCAGTCGGTCCTCGACACGGTGCGCAGCGCCGCCTGGGGCCTTGCCGTCGCCCACGACGAGGAATACGAGCAGGTCGACGATGAACGCGCCCACGCACTCATGGACATCTTCGGTGTCTCGCACCTGGCCCAGCGCGAGTTTTCGACGCTCTCCGAGGGCGAGGCCCAGCGTGTGCTGCTGGCGCGCGCCCTCATGACCGACCCTGAGGTGCTCATCCTCGACGAGCCGACCTCGGGCCTGGACCTTGGTGCTCGCGAGCTCCTGATCGCCGCCCTGTCGGAGATCATGAAGGGCTCGAAGTCCCCGCAGGTCATCCTGGTGACGCATCAGATCGAAGAGATCCCCGCGGGCGTCACGCACTGCGCGATCATGTCGAACGGCGCGATCACGCATCAAGGGCCGATCGAGGACGTCCTGACCGGTGTCAATCTGTCCGAGGTGTATGGCATGCCCCTGCTCGCCGGCAACACCGACGGGCGTTGGTGGGCGCGCGGCGTGAGCGCGTGAGAATAGGAGTGTGAGCGGTATGTGGTGGCTGTGGATTCTCGGGGCCCTCGTCTGCGGAATCGTCGAGGTCATGAGCGTGAGCTTCGTCTTCCTCATGTTCGCGATCGGCGCGTTGGCCGCCGGCATCGCGGGCGCGTTGGGCGCAAACCTGACGGTTCAGGCGATCGTCTTCATTGTCGTCTCGATTGCTCTCCTGGTCGTCCTGCGTCCCTTCCTGAAAGGGCGTATCGACCGGTCCAGCGGTTACGTTCCGAGCAACACTGACGGTCTGATTGGCAAGACAGGTTATGTGACCGAGGCCGTGGGAGAGCGCCACGGGCGTATCCAGTTTTCCGGTGGAGAGTGGAGCGCGCGCACTGAGGGGCCCACGCTGCCCGTTGGCACCGAGGTTCGTGTTGACCGCATCGACGGTGCAACTGCCGTCGTGAGCGCCCTCGACCCGGCCTCTGCGGCTCCGACGCATCCGTACGGAGACTCGATCTCCTGATCCCGCACATCTTGTATTTTCATTGACGTAAGAAAGGAAAGACGCTGTGAATTCAGGAAACATCATCGGCAACATTGCGTTCATCGTGGTCCTTGCCGTCGTCATTTTCGTCGTGGTCTCGCTGGCCCGCGCAGTGCGGATCGTTCCGCAGTCGCAGGCGTACGTTGTGGAGCGCCTCGGTCGGTTCCAGGCGGTCATGCAGGGTGGTTTCCACCTGCTGGTTCCCTTCGTGGACCGCGTCGCCGCTCGCATCGACCTGCGAGAGCAGGTTGCGAACTTCCCGCCTCAGCCCGTCATCACCGCCGACCAGGCGATGGTGTCGATCGACTCCGTCATCTATTTCCAGATCACGGATCCGCGCAGCGCGACCTACGAGGTCGCCAACTTCCTGCAGGCGATCGAGCAGCTGACCGCGACGACGCTGCGTAACCTGATCGGTTCGCTGGACCTGGAGCAGACGCAGACCTCGCGCGAGTCGATCAATAAGCAGCTGCGCGGTGTCCTGGACGAGGCAACGGGCCCGTGGGGCATTCGCGTGACCCGCGTGGAGCTCAAGTCCATCGAGCCGCCGCCGCGAGTCCTGGCCGCCATGGAGCAGCAGATCACGGCCGAACGAACCAAGCGTGCAACGATTCTGACGGCCGAGGCCGAGCGTGAGGCCCAGATCAAGAAGGCTGAGGGCGCCAAGCAGGCCGCCGTTCTGGCCGCTTCCGCTCAGCAGGAGGCTCAGGTTCTGCAGGCCAAGGGCCAGAAGGAAGCCCTGATCCTCCAGGCCGAAGGTGCCCGCCAGGCCCAGATCCTGCGCGCACAGGGTGAGTCCGAGGCCATCCAGACGGTCTTCGCGGCGATCAACGCCGGCAAGGCTACGCCCGAGCTCCTGTCCTACAAGTACCTCGAAATGCTGCCGAAGATCGCAGACGGTCAGGCGTCCAAGCTGTGGATGCTTCCCTCGGATCTCACCGGCGCACTGGAATCCATCTCGAAGGGTTTCAACCTGGGCAAGTAGACTGAAGCCATGCCGGGCCGACCGCAGTCCCTGCGGTCGGCCCGTTTTTTCTCAACGGGAGGGTAGCGGTGGATTCGCATCAGGAATACGTGCTGCGCGAGGTCGCGCAGAAGAACATTCGTTTTATCCGTCTGTGGTTTACCGATGTTGCGGGCGTCTTGAAGTCGATCTCCATTGACCCCGGTGAGCTCGAGGAGGCCTTCACCGAGGGAATCGGATTCGATGGGTCGGCCGTCGAGGGCCTCACGCGCGTCTACGAGTCGGACATGCTGCTCAAGCCGGATGCGTCGACCTTCCAGCTGCTACCGTGGCGTTCGAACGAGGACCCGGTGGCCCGCATGTTCTGCGACGTTCTCATGCCTGACGGCCGCCCGGCGCCCTCCGATCCTCGAGGGGTTCTCGAGCGCGCGGTGGAACGAGCCGCCGATGCCGGCTTCCGGGTCATGATTCACCCGGAAATCGAGTTTTACCTGCTGCGCCAGCCCGTGACGCCCGATCGGATGATCCCCGTTGATCAGGCTGGCTACTTCGACCACGTGGCGCGCGGCGACTCGAACGATTTCCGTCGCCGTGCCGTGCGCATGCTCGAGGACATGGCGATCCCGGTCGAGTTTTCGCACCATGAGGGTGGACCGGGACAAAACGAGATCGACCTGCGCGCCGTGGATCCCGTGCGCGCGGCCGACAACATTATGACCGCTCGCACGCTCATCGAAGAGGTCGCTCTGCGCGAGGAGCTCGTCGCGACGTTCATGCCCAAGCCGTTTATCGAACACCCGGGCTCGGGAATGCACACGCACCTGTCGCTGTTCGAGGGTGAAGAAAACGCATTTTTCTCCCCGGCGGGCCAGTACCGACTGTCGACCACAGGACGTCAGTTTATTGCGGGCCTCCTCGCGCATGCCGAGGAGATCGCTGCGATCACGAATCAGCACGTCAACTCCTACAAGCGTCTGTGGGGCGGGGGAGAGGCGCCATCCTACGTGTGCTGGGGACACCTGAACCGCTCCGCTCTTGTGCGCGTTCCTCTCTACAAGCCGAAGAAGGCCGCGGCAGCGCGCATCGAATACCGCGCGCCTGACCCGAGCGCGAACCCCTACCTGGCCTTCGCTGTCCTCATCGCGGCAGGACTCGATGGCATCGAGAAAAAGATGGAGCTGATGCCCGAGGCCGAGGACAACGTGTGGGACCTGTCGGATCGTGAGCGTCAGGTCATGGGCATTCACGCCCTGCCTGCCTCGTTGGCGGATGCCGTGCGTGCCATGAAGAGTTCCGACCTGGTGGCCTCCACGCTCGGCGAGCAGGTATTCGACTACGTCATCCGCAACAAGCGCAAGGAATGGACGGAATACCGCCAGCAGATTACTCGCCAGGAGCTCGAGCAATTCCTGAAGGTCGTTCCCCGGTGACACCCGACGAGCTTCGGATTGCCGGATTCCTGGACCCTCGCCGAGCCCTCGACTTTTTTGAGGAGCTTCCGGGTGGAGTCGAGGTGTGGGCAGGGGACCTGGGGGCGAGCGCCGACCCCGATCAGGGGCTGCTCGCGGTGATCCGTCTGCACGAGGCGGACCCCGGCCTCGTGCGGGCACTCGTCGATGATTCGCGTGCGCGCGCTCGCCTGTGCGCCGTCCTGGGCGGCAGCCAGTGGCTCGGCGACTACGTCGTTGCCGAGCCCGGCCGTGCTCGATCGACGTGGGAGGATCCCGGCGACGCCGCGCGCGTGATGCTCGCTTCCGTGGGTGCGACCCGAGGGGAGCATGGTGCCCTCGTCGCCTCTCAGGACGCCCGGGTGGACGATCTGCGCGGCGCGTATCGCAGGGTCCTGCTGTACCTGGCCGCAGACGACCTGACGAGCGAGGATCCTGAAGGCTTCATGCCCGAGGTCGGTCGGCGCATCGCTGACCTGGTCGACGCGACCCTTGCGGCCGGACTAGCCCTGGCGAGGCGGGACATCGACCCGCAGGGGCGCATCCCCTTCGCCATCATCGCGATGGGCAAGACGGGAGCGCGCGAACTCAACTACATCTCCGATGTGGACGTCGTCTACGTCGCCGAGGCCGGGGCGGATGGGGACGAGCGAGAAGCCCTTGAGGTTGCGACGCGCCTGGCGGCTGCCACCGCCTCCGCCTGTTCAGGCCCCGGAACCGAAGCGCCGCTGTGGACGGTCGACGCAAATCTGCGGCCCGAGGGACGCAACGGAGCACTCGTGCGTACCGTCGAGTCCTACCGCCAGTACTGGGATAAGTGGGCGCAGACCTGGGAGTTCCAGGCGCTGCTCAAGGCGCGCGCCTGCGCGGGCGACGAGGGAATCGGGCGTGCCTTCGAGGAAGCCGCGCAGCCCTACGTGTGGAGCGCCGCGACGCGCGAGGGTTTCGTCGATGCGGCGCGCGCGATGCGCAGGCGCGTCGAAGACAACATCTCGCGTTCGCACGCGTCGCGTGAGCTCAAGCTCGGGCGCGGCGGGCTGCGCGACGTCGAGTTCACGGTTCAGCTGCTCCAGCTTGTTCACGGTCGCACCGATGCCTTCCTGCGTGTGAGGTCGACGCTGGAGGCGATTGAGGCTCTGCGCGAGGGTGAGTACATTGCGCGCAGCGACGCGAATCGCCTCGCCTCGTGCTACCGATTCCTGCGCGCCGTCGAACACCGCACCCAGCTGCCGCGGATGCGCCGCACGCACCTGATTCCCGACAAGGAACGAGAGCTGCGCGTACTCGGGCGTGCGATGGGACCCGCTCGCTATGCCGACGCGCAGTCGATCAGTTCCGCTATCGACGAGGTTCGCACTCGCGTGCGTACTTTGCACGAGGACGTCTTTTACCGCCCGATCATCGCCGCAACGGCGTCGCTCAGCGAAGACGAGGTGTCCCTGCACGCGGATGGCGCGCGCGACCGACTCGCGGCGATCGGCTACCGAGACCCGGCGGGAGCGCTCACGCACATCCGCGCTCTTACGCAGGGAACGAGCAGGCGTGCGGCGATTCAACGCCACCTGCTGCCGGTGTTCATCTCGTGGCTGGCCGGTGGGGCCGACCCCGACATGGGCCTGTTGAACTTCCGGATCCTGTCCGAGGACATTGGCGATTCGCATTGGTACCTCGCGCTTCTGCGAGACTCGGGCGTCGCTGCCCACAGGCTCACGACCATGCTCCCGAACTCGCGCTGGATCGCTGAGGCCCTCGCCAAACGTCCCGAGGCCGTGGCTTGGCTCGACGACGATGGCGAGTTGGCTCCGCGCGAGC
>CALBAF010000127.1 GCA_937926415.1 uncultured Actinomyces sp. | reverse complement strand
ACCGCCGCCTCCGCACTCACGCTGGCTGTCGGCGCCCTCACCGTGGCTCCGGCCCCCGCGCACGCGGCGGACCCCATTACGACCCAGGAGTACTTCTCGTACTACCACCTGGACGCGGCACGCCAAAAGGGCTACACCGGTAAGGGTGTGACCATAGCCCTCATCGACGGCCCCGTCGACACCAGCGCCCCCGAACTGGCCGGCGCGAACATTGTCGACAAGAGCCGCTGCACCATCGAGGACTCCCCAAAGGGTATTCACCACGCAACCGACATGGCAACCCTGCTGGTGTCCCCCTACACGGGCGTCGCACCCGACGCCACGCTGTACAGCTATCAGTTCTCCAACGCTGATTCTGTGTCAGCAGGCACATGCATGTCCGGCGGGCTGCTGACCGACACCATGGGTAACCTCATCAACCAGGCCATCGACGATGGCGCACAGATCATCTCCATCTCACAGGGCACCCCAGAAAACGAAGCGACACTTCGGTGGGCTCTCGCCCGCGCGATGAGCGAAGGCGTCATCGTCGTCGCATCCGCCGGTAACACGGCAACCGACAACAGCTTCGAACAGCTCATCCGTTGGTCCGGTGTGGTCGGCGTCTCCGCCATCAATAGTGACGGCACGTTCGCGTCCTACTCCTCATGGGGTAACGGTGTCGTGACCGCCGCGTTCGGCGGCCCCGTCAACACCCTCGATCCGAACACCGGAGCACCCACGACCGCCTCAGGTACGTCAAATTCGACTGCACTTGTCTCGGGAATGCTCGCCCTGGCACGCCAGAAGTGGCCCAACGCCACCACCAACCAAATCCTCCAGTCCCTCGTGCGCTCAGGTCTGAACCCCAATCATGACTGGAATGAGAAGACCGGATACGGTGCGGCAGCCTTGGGCTCGCTCGTGAACGATGATCCTTCGCAGTACCCGGACGAGAACCCGATCATCCAGAAGCCGGGGGGTTCCGAGCCCACGGCTGAAGAGGTTGCCGACTACGCCGACGGACTCGTCAATCCCGCCAGCAACCGGGACGTTGACGATTCCTACGTGTACCGCGGCGCCGACGATCAGGTCATCCTGTATCAGTCGGAGCTTAAGAATGAGATCCACCTGGGAACGAGCCCCCGCTACCACCGGAAGTGACCATGACACACGCGCGACCAAGCGCGCAGCCAGCGCCCCGTTCTCCCTTCGGTTTTGTGGGG
>CALBAF010000126.1 GCA_937926415.1 uncultured Actinomyces sp. | reverse complement strand
TTTGGCCAGGGCGGCGACGTCGCGCAGGGGGCGACCGACCAGCTCGGAGGGGTCCTCGGTGGCGCGCGGGCGGGACTGGACGTTCATGCCGAAGGCCATGCCGACGCCGTCTTCGCTGGAGGCGACGCGGCGCCATTTGCCGTCGGTGAGGATCTGGGTGACGGTGATGTCGGCGGGGATCTCGTCGATGAGCTGGTCGTACAGGTCCCAGGGGCTGGTCATGGTGTCTCCTGTGGGGCGCATGAGGAAGGGTCCGGCACTATTTGCCGGACCCTTCCTATGTTAGGCCATCCTTAGATGGCGCGCTCTGGCCCGCCATCTGCGCGGGTTCCCGATCCGCTCACGCGCCGTAGACCTCGTACAGGACGCGGAACGCGAGGGCGTTGAGCAGGATCATGCCGGCGATCATGCCGAGTGCGACGACCGTTTCACGCCGGTTCTGGTGCACTTGCGTGACGCCCGGACGCGGGCGAGCCATGCGCGCCAGGACCCACGTGGCGCCCACGCCGGCGATCGCCCCGCCGATGTGCCCCTGCCAGGAGATGCCGCTGACCATGAAGCCATAGACGAGGTTGATGCCGAGCAGCGTGAGAATCGCGGTCGTGTCTGAGCCGCCCAAACGCTGGAGGACGAACACGGCGCCGAACAGGCCAAACACCGCTGCAGAGGCACCCACCGTACTGACGGAGATCTCGGAAGGCTGGATGAGGCACCAGGCGAGAATGAATGCCGAGCCGCCCAGCGCGCTCACCAGGTAGACGGTGAGGAAGCGCCACAAGCCCATGACCGGCTCGATCGCGCGCCCCACCCAGTACAGGGAGAGCATGTTGAACAGGAGGTGCATGATGCCACCGTGCAGGAACGCGCCGGTGAGGATCGTCCACGGATGTGCCATCAGCCACGCAGGTATGAGCGCCAGGCTGAGCTTCGTGGTGGGCACCAGCAGGGTCACGACGTACATGAGGACGCAGATCGCCATCATCGCGTAGGTGACGACCGGCGCCCCGGCCGCGGCCGCGCGCGAGGCGGAGCCCATCCACCGCTTCTTCGAGGACGTGCAGTCCACGCAGATCGAGCGAACCTCGGTGGGGATCGCGCAGTCCACGCACATGGGGCGGTTGCAGCGCTTGCAGTAGTCGACGCTGCGCACGCCCGGGTGGCGCGGGCAGTCGGGGGCGGCGCGCGGGTCAGAGCGCTGGCCGTAGCTCGGCATGCTCATAGCTTCCCTTTCGGCGGGGGGTAAGGGGCGAGGGCGGGGCTCGCTTTCCCGGTCACTGCACTGAGCAGCGGGGGCGGCCCCGGCCTCGTCGATGATGAGGGGAGAGGGTCAGTCGACGATCTCGATGGAGTTGATGACCTGCTCCGTCACGGGGCGGTCCTGGGCGCCCGTGGGGGTGGTGGCGATGGCGTCGACGACGCGCTTGGACTCCTCGTCGGCGACCTTACCGAAGATGGTGTGGTTGCCGAGCAGCCACGGGGTGGGGGCCACGGTGATGAAGAACTGGGAGCCGTTGGTACCCTTGCCCATGCGCTTGCCGGCGTTGGCCATGGCGAGCAGGTAGGGGTCGTTAAAGTTCAGCTCGGGGTGGATCTCGTCGTTGAACTGGTAGCCGGGGCCGCCGGTGCCGGTGCCGAGGGGGTCGCCGCCCTGGATCATGAAGCCGGGGATGACGCGGTGGAAGATGGTGCCGTCATAGAGGGGACGGGAGGTCTTCTGGCCGGTCGTGGGGTCGACCCATTCGCGCTCGCCCTTGGCCAGGGTCACGAAGTTGTTGACCGTGTTGGGGGCGTGGTTGGGGAACAGTTCGACGGTAATGTCGCCGGCGGAGGTGTGAAGAATAGCTTTCATGACTGTAATGGTCGCATCTTTTCCTGGGTGTTTCCTGTCCGTCACACACCTCACGCGAGCCGGTGGGCTGCAGATCACAGCCCGTTGTAGCACAATAGGAGTGAGTGGCGCGTCCGCGCCCCCGTTTATTGTGGACAGAATCGGAGACATCATGGCTACTTCGCCGACTTTCGATGCAGAAAAGCTGCGTGCATCGTCTCAGCAGCTTCGCGACGCCGCTGCCATTTACGCC
>CALBAF010000125.1 GCA_937926415.1 uncultured Actinomyces sp. | reverse complement strand
CCGCCGAAACTCGTATGGGTTCCGGTAAGGGCGCCGTCGAGTGGTGGGTTGCTCCCGTTAAGCCGGGACGCATCATGTTCGAGCTGGCCGGTGTGCCCGAGAGCCTTGCTCGCGAGGCAATGCGCCGCGCTCAGCACAAGCTTCCGATGAAGACCCGTTTCGTGGTCCGCGAGGGTGGTGACAACTGATGGCAGATAAGGGTCTGACCACCGCCGATCTCGATGCCATGGACGATGCACAGCTGTCCAAGGAGCTTGAGAAGGCAAAGGCTGAGCTCTTCAACCTCCGCTTCGCGCAGGCAGTTGGCTCCCTTGAAGACAACGGTCGTATGAAGACTGTTCGTCGCAATATTGCCCGCATTTACACCATCGCGCGTGAACGGGAGCTCGGCTACCGCACCGCACCTGGCACTGAGGAGTGACAAACATGGCAGAAACCACTGTGCGCAACGAGCGCAAGGTCCGTCGTGGATACGTCACCAGTGACAAGATGGACAAGACCGTTGTCGTCGAGATCGAGGACCGTGTGAAGCACGCCCTCTACGGCAAGGTTATGCGCAAGAGCAAGAAGGTCAAGGTTCACGACGAGCACAACGAGTGCTCCGTTGGCGACCTCGTCCTGATTATGGAGACTCGTCCGCTCTCCGCCACCAAGCGGTGGCGCGTGGTCGAGATTCTCGAAAAGGCGAAGTAATCTTCGCCTAACAGACCGAAATCCGTTCGGCAAGGCTCGGCCCCGGAGGTAACTCCGGGGCAGAGAACCGGCTCGACGACAGGAGTCAGTAGAAAATGATCCAGCAGGAGTCGCGACTGAAGGTCGCCGACAACACAGGGGCAAAGGAAATCCTCACCATCCGTGTTCTCGGCGGATCTGGTCGGCGTTATGCCGGAATCGGCGACGTGATCGTCGCCACCGTCAAGGACGCCATTCCCGGCGGTAACGTGAAGAAGGGCGAGGTCGTCAAGGCCGTCGTCGTGCGTGCCCGCAAGGAGCGTCGTCGTCCCGACGGCTCATACATCCGCTTCGACGAGAACGCCGCCGTGCTCATCGGCCAGGACGGCGCCCCTCGCGGCACCCGTATCTTCGGGCCCGTCGCACGCGAACTGCGCGACAAGAAGTACATGAAGATCGTGTCTCTGGCACCTGAGACGCTGTAGGGGAGGTGCACAGGATATGAACAGCATGCGTATTCGCAAGGGCGACAAGGTCGTCGTCATAGCGGGCAAGGACAAGGGCAAGGAAGGCGTCGTTCTCCGTGCCATCC
>CALBAF010000124.1 GCA_937926415.1 uncultured Actinomyces sp. | reverse complement strand
GCGAATGCAGCGGCGAGCGGCGGCCACGTGGCACGCCCGAGCCAGCCCCGCTCAGAAGTAGCAGGCGATCGGGCCGTTGGGGCCCGGTACGACGGTGACCGGGGTGTCGAAGATGTCGGTGAGGACCTCGTCGCGCATGATCTCCTCCGGCGTGCCCATGAAGGCGACCTGTCCGGCCTTGAGTGCGCAGATCTGGGAGGCGTAGCGCGCCGCGAAGTTGATGTCGTGCAGGACGATGACGATCGTGCGCGAAAACTCGCGGGCCGCCCGCTCCAGCATCCGCATCATCTCGACGCTGCGCGCGATGTCCAGGTTGTTGAGGGGCTCGTCCAGCAGGACGTACTCCGTCTCCTGGGCGAGCACCATGGCGACGTAGGCGCGCTGACGCTGGCCGCCCGAGAGCTGATCCAGGTAGCGCCCCTCGAGCTCCTCCAGGTCGAGGAAACCGATGTAGCGGTCGATGATCGCCTCATCTTCCGCGCTCAGGCGCCCCTTCGAGTGGGGGAAACGCCCGAAACCCACCAGCTGGCGCACCGTGAGGCGCGAGATGAAGTGGTTCTCCTGGCGCAGGATCGACAGGGTGCGCGCCAGCTCGGAGGACTTCGTTGTGGCCACGTTCAGGCCGCCGACCTCGATCGTGCCCTCGTCGATGCCGAGGAGGCGCCCGACCATGGTGAGGATCGTGGACTTGCCCGCGCCGTTGGGGCCCACGAGTGCCGTGATGCCGCCCTTGGGGATGTCGAGGGAGACTTCGCCGATGCGCACCGACGGCGAATACTGCTTGACGACGGAATCGATGGAGATCACAGGCGACCCTTCCGCAAAATAGTGACGATGAACGCGAGTCCGCCGACGAACTCGATGATGATGGAGACGACGCCCTGCGTGTTGAACACGTGATTCATGACGAAGTACGAGCTGGCCAGGATCGCGGCACCCAGTGCGACGGACATCGCGAAGATGTAGCGGTGATCGTGCGTGTCCGAGAACTGGTAGGCCAACGTCGCAATAAGGAACCCGAGGAACGTCATGGGACCCACGAGAGCGGTCGACGTGGCCATGAGGATCGATACCAGGACGAGGACGAGCACGGAGGTGCGCCGGTGGTTCAGGCCCAGGTTCGTGGCCGTCTCGCGGCCGAGCGACAGCACCGACAGCTGGCGCGTGAGCAACACGAGGGCGATGGCCGCGGCCGCGACGAGGGGGATCGCGATGGGGAAATACTCCTTCTGGGCGTTGGCGATAGACCCGAAGAGGCGCGCGGTGAGCACGTCGAACTCCGAGGGGGTGAGTAGCCTCTGCATGAAGGTCGAGATCGAGCCGAGGCCCGCGCCCAGCATGACGCCGATGAGGAGCATCGCGTGCATCGAGGCCCGCTGCGAGGTGAGCAGCCACGAGTAGAGCACGAGGGTCAGGGCAATCATGAGGGCGAGCTGCCCGACGAAGTTGCCAACCGTCGCCGACGCGTTGAGGCCGGCGACGCCCAGGAAGAAGATCGTGGAGGTGTGGATCGCCCTGTACAGGGACTCGAATCCGAGGATCGAGGGCGTGATGATGCGGTTGTTCGCCACCGTCTGGAAGGCAACAGTCGCCATGCCCTGGCACACCGCGACGATTCCGATCGCGAGGACCGCGAAGGCGCGTCGGCGGGCGAGCCTCCAGAAGACCGGGCTTCCAAACTCTGCGGGATTCTTCCAGGCGATGAGGCCGATGCAGGCGAGGATCGCGACCGCGCACACGACCCCGAAGAGGATCCACCAGCGGCGCCGGGCGGCCGGGGACGTGAACGCGCCGGTGCGCCGGGTGGTGCCTGATTCT
>CALBAF010000123.1 GCA_937926415.1 uncultured Actinomyces sp. | reverse complement strand
GTCATCCGCGTCGACGTGGTCGACGACGACACGAACGCTCTGCCGATCGCCGAGGACGACCTGGCGGTCCTGCCCAGCGGCGGCGCCTCGCTGATCGCGCCGCTGGCCAACGACACGGACCCCTCGGGCGGTGTCCTCGTCGTCCAGTCGATCGATGTGCCCGCGAACTCGGGCCTCGAGGTTACGCTCATCGAGCGCCACCTGCTGCGCATCACGTCGCCGCGCGGCCTCTCGGACGTGACGACCTTTACCTATACGGTTTCCAACGGCGCGGGTTCCGCGACCGCCCAGGTGAGCGTCATCCCGACGAACGCGCAGAGCGAGGAGACCCCGCCCCAGACCACGCCGGACACGGCGAAGGTGCGCGCCGACGACATCGGCTCGGTGAGCGTCCTGTCGAACGACCGCTCGCCGATCGGCCTGTCGCTGAGCCTGGACCCGGAGGTGGAGGTCCTGTCGGGTGCCGATCTGGGCACGGTGTTCGTGACCGGCAACCAGGTGCGCCTTGCCGCGGGCTCCGAGGCCGGCGTGGTGCGCGTGGCATACACGGCCATCGACTCGGTGGGCAACCGTGCGACGACAACCGTCACGTTTGAGATCATCGCTTCCTCCGCGGCCAACAGTGCTCCCGTGCCCAAGGCGCTGAGCGCGTGGGCCGTGCAGGGCCAGATGACGCGCATCCCGGTGCCGCTGACGGGCATCGACCCCGACGGCGACTCGGTCGCCCTGGTGGGCATCGACCAGCCGCCGGCCAAGGGCAGCGTCGTGCTGGGCACGGAGTGGCTGGAGTACACACCCTCCGACGATGCGACCGGCACGGACACCTTCTCCTACATCGTCGAGGATCGCCTCGGCGTGCAGGGACGCGCCCGCGTGCGCGTCGGCATCGCCCCTCCGGGCTCGCAGAACCACAACCCGACAGCCGTTCCCGATTCGGTGACGGTGCGTCCGGGGCGCGAGGTGAGCATCAACGTCCTGAGTAACGATCTGGATGCGGACGGCGACGCCCTGACCGTGGACACGGATCCGCAGACCGTGTCCGTGTCGGATCCGGCGGCGACCGTGACGATGGCCGAGGACCTGGTGACGGTCAAGGCCCCCGGCACGAACGGCGTGTTCGTCGTGGCCTACCAGATCGAGGACGGCCGAGGCGGACGCGCCCAGGGTCAGCTGACCGTGACGGTGGACGCGGATGCGCCGCTGCGCGCGCCGATCGCCCGTGACG
>CALBAF010000122.1 GCA_937926415.1 uncultured Actinomyces sp. | reverse complement strand
GTGGCCGTCATGGGTCTGGTGGCCCTCGTGGTCGCGGTCGCCTCGGTCGCGTCCCCGTCCCCGCTGTCCGTCACCCTGCGCATGAAGAACGACCGCATTGTCGCCGGCCAGGTGGCGGTGGGCCGCGTCCGCGTGGTCAACGAGTCTGGGCGCCGCTCGGGTTCGACCCTCGTGGAGGTGACGATCGGACGAGGCAGTGGCGAGTTCCTCGTGCCCCCGATCAGCGGAAACGGCACGTGGAACGAGTCCTTCTCGGTCATGACGAAGCGCCGCGGCGTCATCAACGTGGGCCCCGCGCGCACCGTACGCATGGACGGCTTGGGCCTGCTGCGCCGCGTGCGTTCGTGGGATGACCCGATCCTCGTGCACGTGCACCCGCCGACGGTGCGTTTCTCCTTCGACGCGACGGGCATGCAGATGGACGTCGAGGGCGTGGCCAGCGAGAAGCTGACGAGCTCCGACGTGTCCTTCCACGCTCTGCGCGACTACGAGCCGGGCGACGACCGTCGCGCGGTGCACTGGCCGTCGACGGCGCGCTTTGGCCGCCTGATCGTGCGCCAGTTCGAGGAGACTCACCGTTCGCACCACATGGTGCTCTTGGATACGCGCGTGGATGCGTGGGATCGACGTTCCTTCGAGACGGCCGTGTCGGTCGCTGCCTCGCTGGCGCTCGCCGGCTTGGGCGAGGCCCGCACGGTGTCGATGCACACCGCGGACGAGTGGATCCCCACGGGCTCTCCCATGGCGATGCTGGATGCACTGTCCGAGATGGAAACCTCGACACGCTCGGAGTTCGCGGGCATCGTGCGCCGCTGCATAATGGAGCGCGGTGGGATCTCGGTGCTCTCGATCGTCGTCGGCGCCGGCGTGGACGACGAGGAGGCGGCTCGCCTGGCGAACATCGCCCCCGTCGACGTTGTCGTGTCGGTCATCCGCGTGGTCCCGGGCAGTGCGCGTCGCCGCCGCAAGATCACGCGTGGCGTCATCATCGACTGCCCCTCCCTCGAAGACCTGCCGATGCTCGTGTCGCGGGGGGTGAACGCGTGAGTACTCCCGGTCGCAACGCCTCTCGTCCGGCTCCTCCGCCGCGTCGCTCCCGTCGCCCCGTCGCCCAGGAAACGACCATGGGCGGGTCGATCCACCGCGCCGCCATGCCCGCGTGGTCCCTGCTCGTCCTCGCGGTCCTCTTCTCCGGTCCAATCCTCATGTTCGAGTCCGTCTTCGG
>CALBAF010000121.1 GCA_937926415.1 uncultured Actinomyces sp. | reverse complement strand
CACCCCGCCGGCACCAACACGAAGGGCCGGTCGCAGTCGGCCTTTCGACCAACCACAACCGGCCCCGCGCACGGGCCTCAACTTGCCCTCAGTCGCAGCCTTCCGACGTCAGAACGCCGCGACGACCGCCCCGTCGGGCCAGGACTTGTTGATGTAGTCACGCAGCTTGTCGTCGTTGAGGAGCTTGGCGAGCTTCTTGAGGTGCTCGTTGTCCTTGTCGTCCTTACGCACGACGAGCTGGTTGGGGTACTCGGAGTCCTTGCCGCCCTTCTCCAGGACGAGCGCGTCCTTCTTGGGGTTCAGCCCGGCGTCGATGGCGTAGTTGCCGTTGATGACCGCGGCCTCGGCGTCGGGCATCGACTTGTAGACCTGAGCACCGTCGACCGTGGTGAACTTCAGCTTCTTGGGGTTGGAGGTCACGTCGGTGTCGCTGGGCAGCTCGGCGGACTTGTCCAGCTCGATGAGCCCGGCCTGAGCCAGGAGCTTGAGGCCCCGGGCCGTGTTGGCCGGTCGTTGTTGAGGACGATCGTGCCGCCCTCCTTGATCTCCTTGACGTCCTTGTAGCCCTTGGAGGTGTAGATACCCATGGGCTCGATGTGGACGTCGGCGATGGAGACGAAGTCGTAGCCCTTCTCCTTGTTCTGCTGAGCCAGGAAGTTGGGGGTCTGGTAGAAGTTGGCGGCCAGCGAGCCGTCCTCCAGCGAGGAGTTGGGCGTCTGGTAGTCGTTGATCTCCTTGATGTCCAGCTTGATGCCGGAGCCCTTGGTGAGGTTGTCCTGGACCCACTTGAGGATCTCGACGTGGGGCTTGGGGGTGGCACCGATGGTGATCGTGGCGGTATCGCCGTCGACCTTGATGCCCTTGACCTCGCCCTTACCGGACTTGGAGCCGCAGGCGGCCAGGGTGAGGGCGGCGGCGGTGGCCAGGCCACCGGCGATGACGGTGCGCCGGGAGATGGAGGAGGACATGGTGGTTCCTTTCGCGGGGCCGGGCGGCCCCCAGTGACGGGAGAGAGGAAAGTCTTGAACAGTGCTGGGGCCGACGGCGCGGCTGCC
>CALBAF010000120.1 GCA_937926415.1 uncultured Actinomyces sp. | reverse complement strand
GGCGCACGTCGGAGGCGGCACGGTTACGGTTGTCCGTCAGACACTCCACCAGGAAGGCGACACCGTTCGGGCCGTAGCCCTCGTACATGATGGTCTCGTAGTTGGCGCCACCGGCCTCGGCACCGGAGCCACGCTTGACAGCGCGGTCGATGTTGTCGGCGGGGACGGAGTTCTTCTTCGCCTTCTGGATGGCGTCGTACAGGGTCGGGTTGCCAGCGGGGTCGCCGCCGCCCGTGCGAGCTGCAACCTCAATGTTCTTGATGAGGCGCGCGAAGAGCTTGCCGCGCTTGGCGTCAATAGCGGCCTTCTTGTGCTTGGTGGTCGCCCACTTAGAGTGTCCCGACATCACTTCTCCCTGTTGGGTGGATAGATACCGCCATATTCTAACGCGCCTGCAGCCCCGATCCGCATCCGGGCGGGCGTCACGTGGACAAACGTAAACACAGTCACAGGGAGATGGGACGAGGCAGGGGCGCTTCCGCGGGCACGCGACCTATCGGGTGGGCGGGGTGAGCACCACGCGCAGGGCGCAGCTCGAGGGAGCCAGATGCTCCCAGGTGCCGTCGAAGGTAAGGATGAGAGCGGTCGCCGTGGGCACCCCTCGTGCTACCTCTCCCCGATCGTCCTCGCGGGCCAGGACATAGGCCGCGCCGGAGATAGTCGGCTCATGACCGACAACGAGCGCTCGCTCCCCCTCGAAGGTGCGCGCCAGCGTCAGGATGTCCTCCTCGGCGGCGTTGTAGACACCGCGGTCGAACCAGCTTTCGCCAACTTGGATGCGCTGGCTGATCTGGGCAAACGTCTGCTGGGCGCGCGTCGCGTCCGAGCACACGGCCACATCGAAGCTGCCGATCTCACGAGACAAGACGCCGCCGAGGCGCGCGGCCTGGTCGACGCCCGCGTGCGTGAGGGGGCGAGTGTGATCGGGGTAGGAGTATGCGGCCTGCGCGTGGCGAACGAGAACGAGGGTTGGCATACTTCCAAGCGTAACCGCACGGGGAGGACACCATGGCTCTGGGAGTCGAAGCCGCATCGGGCATCTGCTCGGCGCGCGAATGCACGAACGCCGCGATCTACCGGATCGACTGGCGTAATCCGGCGATCCACCGTGGGCGCACGAAGACGTGGCTCGCGTGCGAGGAACACCTGTCCTACCTCGAGAACTACTTCACATACCGCTCGTTCCCCTACGAGGTGTCAGCTTTCGTCGCACCCGATCAGGAGGAGACTCACGACCACTGATCGATGGGACGGTCGTTCCAGGTCAGGGCGTGGAGTCCCTTCGCCAGTTCGTCGGCCGAGGCAGGGGCGAAGTCGGGCGACCACTCGAAGGTGGACGTGCCCGTGTTGGACATGAAGTGCTTGGAGACGAGGTCTTCGTCGATGTCGGAGGACAGCCAGGTCGCCAGCAGGCGCGTGAGGGCGCCGTGGA
>CALBAF010000119.1 GCA_937926415.1 uncultured Actinomyces sp. | reverse complement strand
GCCGGGACGATCAGCATCAACGGCTGGGCCGGCGTGACGATGGCGCCCAGCGTATGAATTTCCAGCTGTTGCACCACGCCGTCGATAGGTGCGGTTATCCGGCTCAGCCGGTTCTTCTCCTGCGCCTTGACCAGCTCCTCCTCCACCGCCTGGAGCTGCTTGCGATCCTCTACGATCCGCGCGGATATCTCCGAGTACCACTCGCTCTCCGCCTTCTTCAGCTCCATATCGCTCTCCGCGACGGTGTGTTCGTTACGGTCCACCTCCGCACGCTGGGAGAGGAGGTCCTGCCTCACCTCGATCTCCTTCTGAAGATATGTCTGATGCTCCAGCAGCGACACCGTCCCGTCCGACGCAAGTTCCTCCGTCTTCCTCCTCTGCTCGGCCACGATCGGCAGGAGGGCAGCATACTTGTCGTACTGCCGCTTCGAGTTGCGCAGCGCCGCCTTCGCCATCAGCGCCTGCTGCTTCAAAACGTTGATCCGGGACCGGAACTCCAGCTGGCGTGTCCGGGAGAGCTCCTGCTGATGCAGAACCACCTCGGGGTCCCAGCCGCCCTGGGGCGGGACGAAGGGCTTACCCTCCCGGTCGGCCAGGAGCCGCGCCAGGTCCAGAACGTAAAAATCCCGCTCCTTCGTCAGACGGGCCATATCGGCCTCCGTGATCACCGTGTCCAGCTCGATCAGAACATCGCCCTCACGGACGGGCGTTCCGTTCGCAACGTTCAGCCTGCGGACGATCCCCTTGTCCTCCGCCTGCACGACCTTGGTGTAACCCGATGGAATCACCTTACCCGGGGCCACGGCCACCTCGTCCACGGTGCCGACGATCGACCAGACCAAGGCAATCAGGAAGAAGGAGACCACGATCCACAGCAGAGCACGCCCTATCGGGGACGGCGGGCTCTCCACAATCTCCAGGGCCGCGGGAAGAAACTCCAGCTCCTCGCGGCCCCATTCCTCGCCCCTGCTTTTCGGGCACTCCCCACCTTTTTTCCTCCCGTTTCCGCGCAGTCCGAACATAACGCCTCCCCAGCCGCCAGGCCGAATCATATCTGCGATGACGCACCGAAAAGATGCTCTCAGAAAAGGGCCTATCCGCCCAAAGTGTATCAGAAGGATCATCCCACAGCTTTTTCAAGAAGACGGGGGCAAGATGTTTTATGCGTCCCGGCTGGAAACCGGCTCCCCGGCGGCCCCTTCCGTATCGCCCAGCAGCGCCTGCTGCCGGTGCAGAAAGCTGTAGAGCCCGCCCTTTCTCAGCAGTTCGTCGTGCGTGCCCCGTTCGACGATGCGCCCCTTGTCCATCGCCAGGATGGTGTCGGCCATGCGCACCGTGGAGAGCCGGTGCGCGATGATGAACACCGTCCGGCCCCGGCAGATGCTGCGCAGGTTCTGCTGGATGATCCGCTCCGACTCGTAGTCCAGCGCGCTCGTCGCCTCATCGAAGATCAAAATGCGCGGATCGGTCATCAGCGTCCGCGCTATCGCGATTCGCTGAAGCTGCCCCCCCGACAGGGACGAGCCCCGTTCTCCCACCGGCGTATCGTACCCGTCCGGCAGCTCCAGGATGAAGTCGTGGGCTCCGGCGAGCTTCGCCGCCGCAATCACGCGCTCCAGGGGCGCCGACGTATCCACCACGGCAATGTTGTCCCTCACGCTTCCGTTGAACAGAAAGTTCTCCTGAAGCACCACGCCGATCTGACGCCTGAGCCATACGGGATCGACCTGGGCGA
>CALBAF010000118.1 GCA_937926415.1 uncultured Actinomyces sp. | reverse complement strand
CGGAGGCAGCGTGACGCCCCTCGGCACCCGCGAGGGTCGCGCTGTCCCCCACGGACAGGGACTCAAGGGGCGGGGTCAGGTCCGAGCCAAGGAAAACAGGCAGCGTCACGGCGCATCACCCCATGAAGGTGTCGCGAAGCTTGTCAAAGAACGAGGACTGCTGACGATGGGGCTCCACGCGAACCTCGCCGCGCACCTTCGCCAGCTCCTCGAGCAGCTCGCGAGACTTCTCGTCGAGCTTCTTGGGGATCTGCACGTCCACGTGCACGTGCATAGATCCGCGGCCCGACCGCTGCAGGTGGCCGACACCCAAGCCCTCCAGGACGATGTCGTCGTTGGGCTGCGTGCCGGGGTTGATCGTCACGGTCTTCTTACCGTCGAGAGTCTCCAGCTCGAACTCGGTACCCAGCGCCGCCGTCGTCATCGGGATCGTGATCCACGTGTGCAGGTCGTCGCCGCGGCGATCAAACACGGGGTGCCTCTTCTCGCGGATCAGCAGGTACAGGTCACCGTTGGGGCCGCCGCCCGGACCGACCTCGGCCTCACCGCTGACGCGGATCTGGGTGCCCTCGCTGGCTCCTGCAGGAATGTTGATGTTGAGGGTGCGACGGGTGCGCACGCGGCCAGCTCCCGAGCACTCGGCGCACGGGGTGGGAATCGTGTTGCCGTAACCCTGACACGACGGGCAGGGCGCCTGCGTCTGCATGCGTCCGAAGAGCGAGTTCTGAATCTGGGTCACGAAGCCCGAGCCGTGGCAGGTGGTGCACTGCGTGGGCGAGGTACCCGGCTGGCACATCGAACCGTTGCAGGCGTCGCACAGCACGTGGGTGTCGAAGGAGACCTCCTTGGCGGCGCCGAAGGCAGCGTCCTCCAGGGTGATATCGACGGTCACCTGCTTGTCCTTGCCGCGACGCACGCGCGAGGCGGGGCCCTGCGCGGACGCGCCGAAGCCGCCGCTGAACATGGCCTCGAAAATGTCGGAGAATCCGCCAAAGCCGGCGCCCGCACCCGCTCCGCCACCGCGCAGCGCATCGGGACCGCCGATGTCGTACATCTGACGCTTCTCGGGATCCGAGAGCGTCTCGTAGGCAATGGAGAGTTCCTTGAAGGCTTCCTCGGAGTCAGCACCGGCGTAGTCGGGGTGGAGCTTACGCGCGAGCTTGCGGTAGGCCTTCTTAATCTCGTCCTGGCTGGCGTCACGGGCGACACCGAGAACCTCGTAGTAGTCTCTCACGGCTGCTCTTTCTTCTCGTGGGGGATGTTCATCAACGTCTGTGGGGCGGCTTAGTCGCCGCTCTGGGAGGCGAGGTATCGCGACAGGTAGGCGGCGACCGCTCGCACGGAGCTCATGGTGCGCGCGTAGTCCATGCGCATGGGACCAACGATGCCCAGGTGAGCGGATCCGACGCTGTCGTCGGCGCCGGCTCGGTAGGTACCCGTGACAACGGCAGCCTCGGCAAGACCGTCGTGGGGATTCTCGGCTCCAATACTCACGTGCACATCGTCGCTCGGGTCGGTCTCGGCAAAGAGCCTCATGAGGACCACCTGCTCCTCGAGAGCATCCAGGACGGGTGCGATGTCACGGAAGTCGAGGGCTCCGCGCGCCAGGTTCGCAGCGCCCGCGACGACGATCTTCGATTCGCTCTGACCGCTCAGCACGTCCGTCAGGGCGGCGCCGATCGCAGCGACCGTGCCCACCAGCTCGGGCCGGGCCGAGGCCGTGGCAGCATCGAC
>CALBAF010000117.1 GCA_937926415.1 uncultured Actinomyces sp. | reverse complement strand
GACTTCGGCTTCACGACGTGCCTGGGCATCGGCGGCGACCCGGTCGTGGGCACCACCCACATCGACGCGCTGGCGGCCTTTGAGGCGGACCCGGACACGGACCTCGTCATCATGATCGGCGAGATCGGCGGCGATGCTGAGGAGCGTGCGGCCGCGTGGATCCAGGAGAACATGACGAAGCCCGTCGTCGCCTACATCGCGGGCTTCACGGCCCCCGAGGGCAAGACCATGGGCCACGCTGGAGCGATCGTGTCCGGCTCGTCGGGTACGGCCGCCGCGAAGGCGGAGGCGCTCGAGGCCGTGGGCGTGCGCGTGGGTCGCACTCCTTCGCAGACGGCGCAGATCGCTCGCGAGATTCTCTCTCGCTAACGTCACAGCACGAATCGGCCCGGGGTCGGCGCGCAGCGTCGCGGCCCCGGGCCGATTCTGACACTATGGGCCTGTGAGCGAGCGCATCAGAGAAGTACCCAGCCCCCGGCGGACCACGACCACGTACGTGGCGGATCGAGCGACGATTCGTGTCGCCGTCCCGCAGGGCTGGGCGCGCGGTGCGATCGCTGGAGTCGAGGCCGCCTTTGCGGGCTGGGGCCTCATCACGGTGTTCACGATGATCGCGTACCTGTCGCTGCGGTCGAACTCGTGGATGAATGACACGACGCCGCGCGACGCGCTGGGCCTGGGTGGGGACCTGTGGGCAGCCGTCATTGGCGGCACGTCGGTCGCGGGGGACGTGCACTATCGTGCGATCCCGACGCTGATGGGCGCTCTGCTGATCGTGCTGGTGCGGATTCTGCTGCGCACGACGGCGGGTTACCCGCGCAGCGCCGCGCTGTTTGCCGTGCCTGGCTTCCTGCTGACCTCGTGGCTTCTTGCGGGGGCCTCGGGCATTCATTCACACTGGTGGACGGGCACGATCGGCGGCATTTTGATTCCGTTGGTTGGCTCGGTCTGGTTCGTGGCGTCGGGCTATTCGCGTGATCATGAGGCGCCATCGATGCAGCACTGGATTTCGGGCGGCCTGAAGCTGGGCGGCTTGTCTGTGGTGGTCCTCGTGGCAGCGTCGTTCGTCGCCTCGATCATCGCGCTCGTCGCGGGGTGGAGCCGTATGGCGGGCATCCAGGAGCTTTTGGGCGCTGCGTCGGCCGCGGACACGTCGTTTATCGTCGGTGGGCAGGCGCTGTTTGCGCCGACGGTCATGGCGTGGGCGGCCGCCTGGTGGTCGGGAGCGGGCTTCCTGACTGCGACGGATTCGTTGCATTCGCCGACGGTTGCAGGCGCCGGGCCGATTCCGCCGATTCCGCTGCTGGGCGCCGTCCCGGAGACTGCGCCCGGCATGTGGGTGATCCTCGCGCCGATCGCGCTGGGTATCGGCCTTGGCGTCGTCGCGGTTCGTTCCTTCCGTCGTGAGCACCTGCTGCATCAGACCGCTCAGGGTGTTCTGGCCTCGGTAATCACCGCGTCGGTGACGGCCCTGTGGATGTGGAGCGCGACGATGAGCCTGGGCTCCGTGCGCCTGGCGTCGATGGGACCGCGCGTGGGGTGGGCGACGTTGGCCATCGTGCTTGAGATCGCTCTGCCCGCGCTCATCATCGCGCTGGCGACTCACCCGACGACGCGCGCCCTCCTCGGCGAGGGTGCCGGCCGAGTGCGCAACGAGGGCGAGGCTCTGCGTCGTCGCGCTGCCGAGCGTGCCTCCCGCG
>CALBAF010000116.1 GCA_937926415.1 uncultured Actinomyces sp. | reverse complement strand
CGCACCGCGGGAGCAGTCGTCGGCGGGCTCGGACTCGCCGGCCTGGCCGCAGGCGGCGCTGCGCTCGCGTGGGGATCGATAGAGCGCACCCTGCCGGTGCTACGCCGCTACGACGTCCCCATTCAGGGCAACGTTCCCGAGGTGACGATCCTCCAGATCGCAGACCTGCACCTGTTCTCCGGACAGGAATTCCTGATCCGCTTCCTCGCGGATGTTGCAGCGTCGGAGCGTTTCGACATGGTCGTGGCGACCGGCGATAACTTCGGATCCGTGGACGCCGGCGACATGGTGATGGACGCATACCGCCCATTCCTGCCCTACCCAGGCGCTTTTGTGCTCGGGTCGAATGACTACTATTCCCCGATCCCCAAGCGCTGGAGCCGCTACCTGTCACGGTCAAAGCCCCACCCGGTGCGCGTCGTACCGGACCTGCCGTACCTGCCGATGGTGCGTCACATGCGCGAGGCCGGCTGGCTGGATCTCTCGAACGCCTCCGGCACGCTTCGCCTACCCATGGGTACGGTGTCTTTGCTCGGGACCGATGACGCACACATTCACCGGGATCGCCTGGGGGCTCCGGCCTCGTCGTGGGCAGTGCCGGGTTCCTTACGCCTGGGCGTGACGCACGCGCCCTATACGCGCGTCGTATCCGGGCTGACGTCGGCGGGGTCCGATCTGATCCTCGCCGGGCACACGCACGGCGGCCAGATCGGCATTCCCGGAGTCGGCGCAATCATCACGAATTGCGACATCTCGCGCCCGTACGCGAAGGGTTTGAAGCGTTGGGTGGCCCCGGACGGTACTGAGGCGTGGCTGCACGTTTCGGCTGGGTTGGGCACCTCTCCCTACGCGAAGATCCGCATCGCGACTCGTCCCGAGGCATCGCTGCTACACGTGCACCCTGCGTAGGAGCCCATCGTCGCCACCGCTATCCGCCGGGCCCTCGGGGTCACCGCCTACTCACACGACATGCGGCGTGGACCACACTTCGAGCGCTCACTCCGTCTCCATTTGGGAATATCGACAGGGTGAGGCTATACTCGAACGGCACCGGGGTGTGGCGCAGCTTGGTAGCGCGCTTCGTTCGGGACGAAGAGGCCGTGGGTTCAAATCCCGCCACCCCGACGTGATTCCCGCAGTATCTTTTGATACTGCGGGTTTTTCTTACCCGTTACACAGTCCCAACTTCTTCATTGTTCGCGCACGTCTGGCACCTGCCCTGATAGCGTGGCGCTATGAACGCTTCT
>CALBAF010000115.1 GCA_937926415.1 uncultured Actinomyces sp. | reverse complement strand
ATGAGGGGGCGGAGCCGCTTGGCTCCGCCCCCCTCAACGCATCTGTCAGGACCGCTGACTCACTCGTCGCCGCTGAAGTCGGCCACGCCCTCGTCCAGGCCCGCGCGGCGGATGCGCCCGAGCGACAGGAGCACCAGGCCGGCGGCCAGAGCGCTGCCCAGGCCTCGAACCAGCCAGGACTCGCCCACGAAGATCATTGCCATGGCAGCCAGGGTTGGTACCAGGAGCGTGAACGCGTAGCCGATGTAGCGGCCAAACGACGGCATGGGCACGCCGTCGGACTCGGCGACAGACTTGACCATGAAGTTCGGGCCGTTGCCGATGTACGTGATCGCGCCACAGAACACGGCGCCCAGCGAAATCGGGATCAGGTAGTACTCGGGCACGCCCGCGACCAGGGTGCCCTCGCCGCCGGAGGCCTTCGCCATCTCGAAGAACGTCATGTACGTGGGAGCGTTATCCAGGATCGAGGACAGGCCGCCCGTGAACACGAAGTATGTCATGCGGGTCAGCGGCAGCGACGGGGCGATCTGCTCCAGGTAGCGCAGCGCCGGCGCCATCGTCGAGAAGATGCCGATGAACAGGGTCGCGACCTCCATGATCGGAGCCCACGTGAAGGCGTTCTCCTCGAAGCGCACCTTCTTGTCCGAGAGCTTGTAGGACAGGCCCGCGACCGTGAACATGATGATCTCGCGCCACGGCACGAAGCCGGTCCACGAGTGCACGTGGCCCTCGGCCAGCGCCTCGCCGTCCCAGGACGGAGCGAAAGCGACGGACAGAATGATGATCGCGAAGAACAGCAGGTTGATCTTACCGTGCAGGCTCAGGGGCTTGACCTCGCGGTCGTCGGCCTCGATGGAGGCGGTGTCCTCGGACGCGTAGCGCACGCTGTCAATCGAGTAGTACGACAGGAGCAGCAGCACCAGGACGAACAGCCACTCCTTCCACAGCGCGAACGTCCACGCGAAGGGAACGCCGTGCAGGTAACCGAGGAACAGCGGCGGGTCGCCAAGCGGAGTCAGTATGCCGCCACAGTTCGCCACAATGAAGATCGTGAACAACACCGTGTGCATGCGGTGCTTACGTTCCTTGTTGGTCTCCAGGAGAGGGCGAATCAGCAGCATGGCCGCGCCCGTCGTCCCGATGAACGAGGCCAGCAGGCCGCCGATCGCCAGGAAGATCGTGTTGTTACGCGGGGTCGCCTTGATGTCACCGGCCAGGTGAATGCCGCCGGAGACCACGTACAGCGCGAAGAGCAGCGCGATGAACTGCACGTACTCCACGCCCGTGGCGATGAGCGGGCCCGTGCCCGCCCTCATGAACATCCAGACCGTCGTCGGCACGCCCAGCGCAAGCGCGACGGACAGCTGGGAGCATTCCTTTTCCCACCAGTGCGAGGTCTTCGGGATGATTGGCAGAACGGCGATGCAGCCAAGCATCGCGATGAAGGGGAGCAGGCTCCACCAGGGGTAGGTCATCGGCCAGTCCTTGATTGACGATAGATACGCCGCCTATTTTATGGGGTAGGGGAGCAGGGTGCGGAGCGTTCCGGGAGGTGGGAGTGGCCTCATCGACGAGGCCGGGGCGCGTTTGCGCGCGGGTATCCGCCGGCCAATGGCGGGCATTGTGAGCGGTCCGGATATGAGTGGCACCCCGAACAGGACTCGAACCTGCGACCTCTTGCACCGGAGGCAAGCGCTCTATCCGCTGAGCTATCGGGGCAGCTCGGCCAGTTTAGCAGGGTTTTATATAACCACACGGGACGGTGATGTGTGCCATACTAGTGGGCGTTGCTTGTTTGAGAACTCTTCAGGAGGATTCCATGCGCGTTCATATCGGCACCGATCACGCCGGTTTCGAACTCAAGGAAAAGGTCGTTGCGCACCTGCGCGAGGCCGGTCACGATGTCGTCGACCACGGTGCTCACACGTACGATGCGCTCGACGACTACCCGCCGTTCTGCATCGAGGCCGCCCAGGCTGTCGTCGATGAGCCGGGCAGCCTCGGCATCGTCATCGGTGGCTCCGGCAATGGCGAGCAGATGGCCGCCAACTGCGTGGAAGGCGTGCGCGCCGCCCTCGTGTGGTCCGATGCGACCGCTCGTCTGGCCCGCGAGCACAACGACGCGAACGTCGTGGCCGTCGGCGCCCGACAGCACAGCGAGGAAGAGGCACTCGCCCTCATCGACGCTTTCCTGGAGACCCCCTTCAGCGGCGACGAGCGCCATCAGCGCCGCATCGACCTCATGAAGGACTACGAGCGCTCCGTGCGCGCCTGAGCTTCGCGCAGACTCGCGAGACGGGGCCGGTGAATGACCACCGGCCCCGTTTTGTATCTTCTCTTTCTAGGGCCTCGGCAGTGCCGGGGCAGGTGCGTGCTGCATGAAACCGAGGACACCTTTGCTGGCCCGTGATCACCGTGGAATGAAACCACTGGCACCACTGCGGGCGAAAAATAGCTGAATTGAGGCGTGTGTCGGCGTGCAAAGGTGCTCGTGGTTTCAATGAGGGCCGATTGGCGCCCCGCAGAGGTGTCAATGGTTTCATTGCGACCCTGATGGGCGCGAGCAGAGGCGTCAGTGGGTTCGTTTGTGCCTTAATCGTGTCCCGGCTCAGGCCTTCGCACACTTCTCACGCGCCGATCCTGCACGTGCAGCCCAGGCCTCGTCCCTTACCCCTGGCCGGTCAGCGTGAGGTACACGAGGAACAGGTTGAGCGCGACGATGACGGCCGCGATGAGGAAACCCGTGACACGCAGGGGACGATTGTTCGCGTAGTCGCCCATGACCTCGGGCGAGGCGGTCAGGCGCATGAGCGGGATGATCGCGAAGGGGATGCCGAACGATAGGGCGACCTGCGAGACGACGAGCGCCCACGTCGGCTCGGCGCCCGCGCCCAGGATGATGAGCGCGGGGATCAGTGAGATAAGGCGGCGCACCATGATGGGCACGCGGATGTGGAGCAGGCCGTTCATGATCTCGCTTCCCGCGTAGGCGCCCACCGACGTGGAGGCCAGCCCCGAGGCCAGCAGGCCCACCGCAAACACCGTGCCGACGACAGGTCCGAGCGTGGAGGAGATCGCGGCGTGCGCCCCCTCGATCGTGTCGGTGCCGCTCTGTCCGGCCAGTGCGGCGGCTGCCAGGAGCAGCAGACCGATGTTGACCAGGCCCGCGATGCTGAGCGCCCAGTAGATGTCGATGCGGGTCGCGCGCAACAGGCGCGAGAGGTGTCCCGAGGAATGCCGGGCGTCGCCGGTGGAGGGGCCGAGCTCGTCGGCCTCGTGGTCGTTGACCAGGGAGGAGTGCAGGTACACCGCGTGCGGCATGACCGTAGCGCCCAGCATGGACGCGGCCACGAGGACTGAGTCGGTGCCCTGGAAACGAGGAACGAGCCCGCCGAGCATTCCCGAGGGGCTGGGCGGCGCGACGAAGAGGCCCGCCAGGAAGCCCAGCGTGATGATGATGAGTAGGCCGACGATGATAGTTTCGAACTGTCGCTGTCGCCCGCCGCCTTGAACGAGCAGCAGGGCCATCGATACGATGCCGACGATGATGCCGCCCCACAGGAGGGGGATGCCAAACAGGAGGTGGAGGGCGAGCGCGCCGCCGATGACTTCGGCCAGGTCGGTCGCGGCTGCGACGATCTCGGCCTGCAGCCAGAACGCGATGCGCCCGGGCTTGCTCATGCGCGCGCCCAGCAGGGAGGGCAGGGACTGTCCGGTAACGAGGCCGAGCTTGGCGGAGAGGTACTGGATGACCATCGCGAAGATGTTCGAGGCCACGAGAACCCACACGAGCAGGTACCCGTAGCGCGCGCCCGCCGTGATGTTGGCGGCGACGTTTCCGGGGTCGACGTAGGCGACGGCCGCAACGAAGGCGGGGCCGAGGAGGGGGATGAGCTTGTGGCGCTGCTCGGTGTCCGTGGCGGTCACGGGTGTTCCTCACTGCTGACGAAAAACATTCGGTTACCCGAAACTTTACCCGTCTTGAGGCTCCCGGGGTGGGGGAGAATGGCGGAATGGGAGGCGCATGTGGCCAGGTTTTCATCCACGGACCCGGGGAGAGTTCGCGGATAGGAGCAAAAACCCCGTAGTCTAAAGGGGTGACTCCTGAAGAACTTGCTACTCTCATCCGCGCGACCCTGCTGGACGCTGCTGCCGCCGGTCGCATTTCGATAGACCCTTCGCTGGTCCCCGACCCCGTGACCGTGGAACGCCCGCGCGTGCGCGAGCACGGCGACTGGGCGACCAACGTCGCGATGCAGCTCGGTAAGAAGGCCGGCATGGCGCCGCGCGAGTTCGCGCAGATCCTCGCCGACGACCTGGCCGCCGCAGACGGCATCGACTCCGTCGAGGTCGCTGGCCCC
>CALBAF010000114.1 GCA_937926415.1 uncultured Actinomyces sp. | reverse complement strand
GGACCTGGGCGGCGGAGCCTGCGCTCATGGAGAGCGTGGCGCCCACGGGGATCGAGTCGCGCAGGCCCATCTCGCGTTCGGAGGCGGCCACGCACACGCGGTAATCGCCCTGGCGGCGGAAGAGCTGGGAGGATTCCTTCGTGTGGTCGCGCAGAGCCTGAAGGACCGGCATGGAGGCCTGGAGGAGGCGATCTTCGCCGGCGGCGGAGGAGAGCTCCTGGAGGCGGGGGCCGAGGATAAAACGTCCCTGCATGTCGCGGGCGACCATGCGGTGATATTCGAGAGCGACGGCCAGTCGATGGGCGGTGGGGCGAGCAAGCCCCGTGCTGGAAACGAGTTGGGCGAGGGTGGCGGGTCCCGCCTCAAGAGCGCTGAGAACCAACGCAGCCTTATCGAGAACGCCAACGCCACTGGATGTTTGCTCTTCCATACAACTATTTAATATCTCAGCTTTTGAGATGGCAAATTGTCGGATAGTGAAACAGGTCAAAGCGGCGTCCGAGACGTGAGATCAGCGGGTCGCTCGGCCGATGAGGCGGTTCCATTGATTGCGAAGCATGAATGACACCGTGTCTCCAAAGCGGAGAACAGAGGAGGAACAATGAGCGGAACGATGGCAGAAAAGGTGTGGCGCGACCACATCGTGTCCAAGGGGGAGAACGGCGCCCCCGACCTGCTCTACATCGACCTCCACCTCGTGCACGAAGTGACGAGCCCCCAGGCTTTCGAGGGCCTGCGCCTCGCCGGACGCCAGGTGCGTCGCCCCGACCTGACGATCGCGACCGAGGACCACAACACGCCGACGATCAACATCGACCAGCCGATCGCGGACATCACCAGCCGCACCCAGATCGACACCCTGCGTAAGAACGCCGAGGAGTTCGGCGTGCGCCTGCACTCCCTGGGCGACGCTGACCAGGGCATCGTCCACGTGGTTGGCCCCCAGCTGGGCCTCACCCAGCCCGGCATGACGATCGTGTGCGGCGACTCCCACACCTCCACCCACGGAGCCTTCGGTGCGCTGGCCTTCGGTATCGGCACCAGCCAGGTCGAGCACGTGCTCGCCACCCAGACGCTGCCGATGGCCCCCTTCAAGACCATGGCGATCACCGTCAACGGCTCCCTGCCCGAGGGGTCGACGGCCAAGGACATCATCCTCGCTGTCATCGCGAAGATCGGCACCGGCGGCGGCCAGGGCTACGTCCTGGAGTACCGCGGCCAGGCCATCCGCGAGCTCTCCATGGAGGGCCGCATGACGATCTGCAACATGTCGATCGAGGCGGGCGCCCGCGCCGGCATGATCGCCCCCGATCAGACGACCTTCGACTACATCAAGGGCCGCCCCCACGCCCCAGAGGGCGAGGACTGGGACCGCGCCGTCGAATACTGGTCCTCGCTGGCCTCCGACGAGGACGCCGTCTTCGACGCCGAGGTCATCCTCGAGGCCGCCGACATCGAACCCTTCGTCACCTGGGGCACCAACCCCGGACAGGGCGTGCCGCTGTCCGCCACC
>CALBAF010000113.1 GCA_937926415.1 uncultured Actinomyces sp. | reverse complement strand
AGGCCGTACACCCGAGGCACCTCGCCTCATGGTCATCACCACTACCCGCATGTGCGCCGCTGGTAAGCTCCTGCACGTCTCGGTCGATCATGCCGACCACCGTGGACAGTTCGCGGACGCCTCGCCTCAAGTCCTTCACATTCTTTTCCGCGACGGTCAGACGCAGACCGTGGTCCAAGTCGGACGCCTCAATCCGTATCCACGCCTTACGCAAGTCGCGCAGTTGCGCCTGTACTTGCAGGAGAACAAGCCCAGTTGCGGCGTTACACCACAGGGCCACAATGACGCCTATCGTTGTCACACTCATTTTCATTCCCTCCAATTAACGCCAGCCGCGCCGCGCGCAGAACCGTGCCACAGCCAGCTCTAGGCGATAAAGCTTGTCGTCATACCAGGCCTCTATCGCCCCAAGGGCGGCAAACAGAAAAGGCATCCCAAACACAAACGCTATAGTCACAGGAATTGCCACCAGCCAAAAAGTCATCGCAGACTCACACTTCCTTCCTAGCTTCCTTGACGCGCCTTCTCGCCTCGTCAAGGTCGCGGCGCAAGGCTTCACCCCTACGCCACATGATCCACGTGTTGAGAGCTATCAATGCGGCCAGCAACAGGCACGCCGCCCGGAATGCAAGCTCCTGAACACTCATCTCACACCCCCACTCCCACCGCGAGCGCCAAACCACGTCCTCGCAGGGTCACACGCCAAGCCGACATAGCGCGACGCAGACGGGTCACAAAACCCATCCCTCTGCTTCACGCACGCGACATAAAACTCCTTGTTAATCGGGTCCAGCGCGACCGTCAGAGTCAACTCAGGCTTCTCTGACAGGCCGTTCTTGATCTGGTCCCTCGATGGGGGCTTCCACGGATTCGACTTCGCATCCAGCGTCTTGTCCGACGCGTGGTGCAACACGATCACCGTCGCCCCCGTAGTACGCGCAAATGCGATCACGTCTTGCATGACGCCCATCTGCGCTTCATAGTCCGACTCGCACCCGGCAAAGTCCATCAGGTTATCGAACACCACGACCTTAGGGAACATGTTGTGGAGCATCACGTAAGCGTTAAGCTCATCCTCCACCTGCTCCCACGTAATCGGGGAACCAAACGACAGCTCAACAGGCAGTGACGCTGCTGCTTGTTCGATCTGCGCTCGCCCATTCGTTGTGCCCATCATGGCTTCGACTTCCTTAGACGACATGCCAGTGGCGATACTTGCCAATCTCACGCCCGCCGTAAACGGGGCCATATCCGCCGAAAAATAGAGAGTCGGCAGACCCATAGCCGCAACCCAGTACAGAGCAAACCCCGACTTCTGCGACCCTGACCGGCCAGCAACCATCACCACCTGCCCCTGCCTCGGGGTCACGCCCGCGTCATACAATTCCTTGAACGCGGGAACATGGGGGAGTGGTTGCTGACCGGAAACGCCCTTACGGAGGGACTGGAATACATTCAGTCCCACTGGCTAGGTC
>CALBAF010000112.1 GCA_937926415.1 uncultured Actinomyces sp. | reverse complement strand
TCCCGACCCGCAGCCCCAGCCGGAGCCGCAGCCCGCTCCCGACCCGCAGCCCGCCCCCGCCCCGATGGGTGCCTGGATGATGGACTCGGTCGGCTGGTGGTACCGCAACGCTGATGGCACCTACCCGACGAACACCTCCATGGTGATCGACGGACGCACCTACCGCTTCGACGGACGCGGATACATGCGTACCGGCTGGGTCATGGAGGGCGGCGCCTGGTACTACCACGATGCCTCCGGCGCTCAGCTCACCGGCTGGCAGATGGTTCGCGGCTCCTGGTACTACCTGGGTGACAACGGCCTGATGCGCACCGGCTGGGTCATGGTCGACGGTACCTGGTACTACCTGCACGGCTCGGGCGCGATGGCCACCGGGTGGGTCAACCTGGGTGGCACGTGGTTCTACCTGCAGGGCTCGGGTGCGATGGCCACCGGCTGGCAGATGATCGGCGGTTCGTGGTACTACCTCGGCTCGGATGGTGCGATGCGTACGGGTTGGGTCAAGGACGGTGGCACCTGGTACTACCTGCACGGCTCGGGCGCGATGGCCACCGGCTGGCTCAACCTGGGTGGTGCCTGGTACTACCTGTCTCCCTCGGGGGCCATGGTGACCGGCACGCAGATGATCAACGGCCGCATGTACTCCTTCGATGCCTCGGGTGTGTGGATGCCGTGATCTGACATCCGCCTGCCACCAGGCAATACGCCGGGCCCGGGAACGCAGCAACGCGCTCCCGGGCCCGGCATGTTAGATGCTTCAGCTGCACTTCATGTCTCGGTAAGCAACACGATGATTGTCACCTGGGCCACATGAGGTATGTTGTTGGGAGACGGCTGGTACGCCGACGTACCGGGTGCCACCGGCACTCTGTCCCCCAACATATCGGAGAAGGCTTATGTCAACGAAGAAACCGGCTGCCCTCCTCGCGTTCGTCGGAGCGTGTGCGCTCGCGGTCACGGGGCCGGCCACTCTGGCCTCGCCCGTGTCCCTGGGCCCTTCCGGCGTCCGTGATGGCGCAGCGGCCCCCCTGCCCGTG
>CALBAF010000111.1 GCA_937926415.1 uncultured Actinomyces sp. | reverse complement strand
GCGCCCTGACCACCGCCACCTCCGCACTCGCATTGGCCGTCGGAGCCCTCACCCTGGCTCCTGACCCCGCGCACGCTGCGGACCCGATCACCACCCAGGATTATTTCTCCTACTACCACTTCGACAAGGCACGCGAGAAGGGCTACACCGGTAAGGGCGTGACCATCGCTGTCATCGACGGCCCCGTAGAACTCAGTGATCCAGAGCTGGCCGGTGCCAACATCACCGACAAGAGCCGGTGCACCATTGACGCATCCATTGAAAACCGCTACCACGGCAGCGAGATGGCAGCGATTCTGGCCTCCCAGAAGTACGGTGTCGCCCCCGACGCGACAATCCTGTCCTACCAGGTTCGCTCAACCGGAGACCGCTCAGCGGGCACCTGCGATGATGGTCCAGAGCAGCTCGATAGCTTCGCCGCACTGATCAACAACGCCATCGATGACGGCGCACAAATCATCTCGATCTCCCACGGTTCAACCGATCACGGCGTCGCACTCAAAATGGCGATCGCTCGTGCGATGAGCGAGGGCGTCATCATTGTCGCCTCCGTTGGTAACAACGGGAAGGACGAAAACGACACGCACCTAAGCTGGTGGTCTGGCGTCGTAGGCGTCTCCGCCATCACCACCGACGGACAGTTCGCCTCGTATTCTTCCTGGGGAGACGGAGTCACCACATCAGCTGTCGGTGGCCCTCTCACCGTCCGCGACTTTGACACAGGCAAAACTGCCACCACAAACGGCACATCAAACTCCACCGCACTAGTCGCCGGCATGCTCGCCCTCGCACTCCAGAAGTGGCCCAACGCAACCCCCAACCAGATCCTCCAGTCCCTGGTTCACACGGGTTTGAACCCCAACCACGAATGGAACAAGTACACGGGCTATGGTGCGATCGACGGCGGTGCGCTGGTGAACACTGATCCGTCGCAGTACCCCGACGAAAACCCCCTGGCACAAAAACAGGGCGGCTCCTCCCCCACCCCAGAGGAAGTACAAGACTACGCTGACGGAACCATCAGGCCCAACACCGTCATGAATGAGATGCCCAAGTCCTACATCTACCGAGGCACCGATGAGGGCGTGCTCTTCGGCTTCACCGAAGGCTTGAGCATCCACCTGGGAACGAGCCCCCGCTACCACCGGAAGTAGCCTCGGCAGCCCAACACAACGAGGCGCCCCTGCCACCCACCGCGAACTGCGTGTGAATGACAGGGGCGCTCCCCTACCCGCTACTTCTTCTTCGCGTTGCTCGGATTGCTCGCGTGGAATCGCGGGCTGGTCCCCAGGTGCGTCGGATAGCCGTGCTCGCGACTCAGGGTGAGATGCTCATCGAAGCCCCGATACTGGTAGGAATTATCCGCGTTAATGTGCCGAGGATCCACCAGGCCGTCCGCGTAGTCCGCGATGTCCTGGCGGGTCGGAATGGACTCGTAGCCCTTGTTCAAGAAGGGGTTCTCGTCCGGGAACTGCAACGGGTCCGTGGTCAACAGTACGTACGGGTCCACCGCCCCGTACCCCGTGTACGGGTTCCAATAGCCGCCGTTACCGCCAATCCCCGTGCGAGCCAAGTCCTGCATGACCTGATTACCCGTCGCATCAGGCCAGCGCTGCATCGTCAACGCCAGGAATGACGCAACCATCGGAGACGCGAAAGACGTGCCCTGCCAGTACCCCTTCTCCCACGTCGCACCCGAACGCGCGTACGGACGAGACACCGACGCCGTCGACACGTAGTCCCCGTAGTTGGAGTACGAAGTCAACTCCCCGTTAGGCTCCACCGACGCCACGCCCACCACGCCCGTCATACGCGCCAGAGACTTCGGCGGATTGTACTCCGAATCGTTGCCCATCGACACCACGATCGGCACCTTCTGGGTGATCGCGCGGGCCAGAGCCCAGCGCATACTCTCACTATCCGTGCTGTACGTCGACGAAATCGACACGACATCCACACCGTCGTTGAGCGCCAGCTCAATCAGCACAGACGTATCCGAGTAGCCACGAGGCCACCAGCCGATCGCGCAATTATCCGACGCTGTATCGCCGAGCAACGACGCCGTATAGCTATTGAGCGTCGCCTTCGGGGCAATCCCGAACTCCGGGGCCACCATTACCTGGGCGATCACCGTGCCGTGCTCCCAGCTGTCGTCGCTCGACTCAACATCGCAGCGGCTCATGTACTGCAGATCCGCACCCTGCAGCTCCGGGATCTTCCAGTTCACCGGGCCATCGATCAGCCCGATCGTCACACCCTCGCCCGTCAATCCGGCGTCGCGCAGCTGCCCCAGGTGGTAGTACGAGTAGTAGTCCTGCTCGTCCGCCGTGATCGGAATTCGCGCCGCCGATGCCGGAGCCGCAGGAACAACGAGCGCCGCGCCCGCGAGCGCGCAGGCAACTCCCAGGCCGGCGCCGCGCCACGCCAGGCGTGCCATCAGATGACTCATCAGCTGTCCTTTCGCTGCCCTACGGCACCGTCACGCACTGGGTGACCGGCGCGGACTCGCGGCCCGTGGAGGTCACGACGAGGCTCACGGTCAGGCAGTTTTCGCCGCTCACCGCGGTCGTCGTCAGGCTGTTGCGGCGCATCGTCTCGGCCACCACGGCCTCGCCCGGGCG
>CALBAF010000110.1 GCA_937926415.1 uncultured Actinomyces sp. | reverse complement strand
AATCGAATTGCATGCGATTTTTGGGGAGACCTAGCTGTCCGCCTGCACCCTCCACACTGGTGGCTTGTGGTGCGTGTTGCCAGGCCATGCCCACCTCGCCCCAGTTTTGTGCCCCGAACCGATGAGCACGCAATCAATTTCGCATGCAATTCCCTTGCGACCATTTCAAACCGTGAAATTGCATTGTTGGAATTGCAACGTTTTCTGACTTGGTTGAATCTGCGCTCAATCGAATTGCATGCGATTTTTGGGGAGACCTAGCTGTCCGCCTGCACCCTCCACGCTGGTGGCTTGTGGTGCGTGGCGTGTGGTGTGTGGCGTGTGGTGCTCGGTCGGATCCTTCTACTGCCTCGGGCAAAGCATCTGTTTCCCCGGCCCTGCCCTTCTGGGCTTATCGGGATAGGTTGTGCGCATCTGGATAGGTTATGCGCATCTGGATAGGTTATTAAGCTATCCGGATGTTCGTTACCTATCCGGATGTTCGTTACCTATCCGGATGTGATGGTATCTGTGGGGCCTCGGCTCTCTTTTCTCGGACGGGGCCGCATTCGGGCTTGTTGCTAAGTGGTGTTACACCACTTAGGCGGGTATTACACCACTTCGGAGGTGGTGTAATGCTCCCTAACTGGTGTAATGCTCCCTAATTGGTGCATGACCTGCAGGATTCAGCCGTGATATTGCCCAGCGGTACTCGTCCTGATTGGGTGGCTGCGTTGTTGGCTCAAAGCCCGGCCAGGCCCTGCGGCCACATCGCCGCTTCCAAGCAGCCTCACCAATTTCGCACGTAATTCCCCTCCAACTTCTTCACACCTTGAATTTGCATCGTTGGAATTGCAACGTTTTGAGCGGTACTCGAAAAATGACCGTGGGAAATTATGTGCGACTTTTTAGGCAAAGCCCTGTGATTCCGTTGTGGCCGCGCGCTGGCCGCCCTGGTCCCGCCCTGGTCCCGCCGCGGCCAGCCGTGTCCCGCCAGGGCGGCGTCCGAGTCCGCCTCGAGCCACTGCCTCGTAAAGACCCCCTGTGTGCGGTGGACACCTCAGGCACAACGAAAACGGGGGCCGGCACCCGCCGACCCCCGTCTGAATCGTTCCTACTCCTGATCGTCGCCGCGGCTTCGCGGCGTGATCTGGGGCCACTCGCGGTCGATATTCGCGTCCTTGCCCTGCTTGCGCAGGTACTTCTCGAAGTCCTCGGCCCAATCCTGGTGAGCCTGGAGCTGGTAGTCCATGAGCTCCAGGGCGCTCATGGAGCCCAGCTGCGGGTACTTATCCACCATGCCGGCGAGCACGTCGAGCGTCATGGCCACGTCCACCTCGGCCGTGTGGGCGTCCGGGGAGGCGACCGCCCCGTACACCGGCGCCATCTCCGTCAGCGTCTTCTTGCCCTTGCGGAAGCGGTCGAGCTTACGATCCAGAACCAACGGGTCGACGACCAGCATGGGCGCACCCTCCAGGCGCTCCTCGAAGGACCCCAAGCGGTGGCGACGCAGCTCCTGGTTGACCAGCGTGATGTCGTAGGTCGCGTTGAAGGCGACGACCGGGTAGCCGCGCAGCCAGTGTTCGACGATGGAACCGGCCAGCTCGTGCAGGACCTCTTCGATGGGGCGGCCGTCGCGGCGCGCCTGCTCGGTCGTGATGCCGTGGACGGCCGTGGCCTGCTCGGGGATCTCGACACCCGGATCAGTCAGCCACGTGGCCACCTGATCGGGGGCGCTGACGCCGCTGCGGTAGGACGCGCCGTCGATGCGCAGCACCAGCGCGGCGGTGACGAGGCGATCCTTGAGCGCGCGCACGCCCGTCGTCTCGGTGTCAAAACCCATCCACGGGTCGTCGATCCAGCTCATGATTGCTCCTAGCCTTGCCGGTGAGACCAGTGTGGCAGAGGGTGGGCACATCTGCGTCTCGGAGGCGGTAGAAGCGGGAAGTAGGCAGTAGAATCGGGTCATGAGCGACGAAGTGGAAATCGGTCGTGGCAAGCGCGGACGCCGCGCCTACACGCTGGACGATATCGCCCTCGTGCCCTCGAGGCGCACCCGTGACCCCGAGGACGTCAACGTCGGCTGGCAGATCGACGCCTACCACGTCGATATCCCCCTGATGGCGGCCCCGATGGACTCGGTGATGAGCCCGGAGACCGCGATCGCTTTCGGCCGCCTCGGCGGCATCGGTGTGCTCGACCTGGATGGCCTGTGGACCCGCTACGAGGACCCCACCCCGATCCTGGACCACATCGCTCATCTGGGCGAGGAGGAGTCGATCGCGACCCTCCAACGCGTCTACTCCGAGCCGATCAAGCCCTCGCTGATCACCGCGCGCCTCAAGCAGCTGCGCGAGGCCGGCGTGGTCGTCGCCGGCAAGCTGTCGCCTCAGCGCGTGCAGAAGTACTGGCGCGCGGTCGTGGACGCGGGCGTCGACCTGTTCATCATTCGCGGCTCGACGGTGTCCGCCGAGGCGGTCCTGGTGGCCGTGGGTCGCGTGCCCAACACGGACGGCATCGGCCTGGACGAGGCCGGGGTTGAGCTGACCGATCGCGGTTTCATCGCGGTCGATGAGCACCTGCGCACCTCCGCTGAGGGCGTGTGGGCGGCCGGCGACTGCGCGGGCACCCCCATGTTCACGCACGCG
>CALBAF010000109.1 GCA_937926415.1 uncultured Actinomyces sp. | reverse complement strand
AGGAGCTGTCCCTCGAACCCGAGCAGCTGCTCGCCGAGTTTGGGCCGCAGACGCTGGTTCCGATGCTGCCGCTCGACCCGGATGAGGTCGACAAGGCCGCGGCCGCCGAGCCGAGCGCGTACGTGCGCGCGGAGCAGGAGCGGGCCCTTGCGAAGGCGCAGAAGGACTTGGAGAAGCTGGGGCGCGTGAACCCGCTGGCGCTTGAGGAGCACGAGGCGCTGGCCTCGCGGCACAAGTTCCTGGTGGACCAGGTCCAAGACCTCAAGCAATCGAAGGCGGACCTGCTGCACATCGTGCAGGACGTGGACCGCCTGGTGGAGGAGGCCTTCGCGTCCGCGTTTGCCGAGACGCGCGAGCAGTTCGAGCACGTGTTCGGCGTGCTGTTCCCGGGTGGCCAGGGCGACCTGGTGCTCACCGACCCGGACGACATGCTCTCGACGGGCATCGAGATCGAGGCCCGGCCCGCGGGCAAGAAGGTGAAGCGCCTGTCGCTGCTGTCGGGCGGCGAGCGTTCCCTGGCCGCGATCGCGTTCCTGGTCGCGATCTTCAAGGCGCGCCCGTCCCCGTTCTACGTCATGGACGAGGTCGAGGCTGCCCTGGACGATATGAACCTGACGCGCCTGCTCGCCATCTTCAAGGAGCTGCAGGAGACCTCGCAGCTGATCGTCATCACCCACCAGAAGCGCACGATGGAGATCGCGGACGCCCTCTACGGCGTCACCATGCGCGACGGCGTCACGACGGTAGTGTCCCAGCGCCTGGCGGACTAGGGGACAACCTTCTCGTGGATGAAGCCGTTGCATCTGGTCGCGATGGCCGCGCCTTCACAGAAATTGATGACCGAAATGCTTGCACCTGAGAGGAGAAGGCAATGAGCAACAAACCAGAAGGAACCTACCGCCTTGCGGAAGGAATCACCGTTACCGATGCCGATCTTGAAGCAGATGCGCAGCGCTTCGAAGCGGGCGAGTGCGACGGAGCGTGGAAGGTTCTGCCAGGGCGTCCCCAGCTTTTCGGTGAGAACACGATGCCGGTCGGCACGCGCCTGCCCGAGTCCCTCGTTCGCGAGCTCGACGAGGTGGCAGGGGAACTCGGACAAACTTGCAGCGCGCTCGTTCGTCGTTTCATTTCTGACAGGATGCTTCGCTCAAGTAGCGACACTATTCAAGTGACGTCCTGGACGAGATGAGAAGCTTAAATCTGAAAAAGCAGTTTGGTAACTGCGACGCGTCGTGACATGCCGCCAACGATAATATCTTCAGACACTGCCATAACACGGGAATTAATGCACCGACCAGATGCGTAAGAGTGTGCTTTGAGTACCGATGAACAAAAGCGGCACCGAAAACAGAAACAGCAAGTGAAAGACCGCAATCGTTGAGGTGATGTGGCTCTTCCGAGTTGAGTGTGGGTGACCGGGTGTTGGTCGGGGGTTGCGGGTAGAGGTCGAGGTCCTTGATGATGAGCGGACTTCTACCCCCGCTGTCGTCAAGGACCTCGACCATGTCTCACCAACCTGCTGCTGCTCTGTGTCGCTTGATCATCGACGCTCCCTGGACCGGGGTCCCGGTGCGGATCTGGTGATTTAAGCGATGCTGGATATGCCGCGAACACACCTGCCAGATCGTAACTTTCATCGAGCAGAACCACTCGGTGTGTGCTCCCAGGACGCGTTTGGGTGTTCGGGTGATCCGCTGGGCGATCCGACAGTTGCGCTTTGCGGGAGCCACTATCTCGGGGCTGGCCCGCCAGTTAGGAACCACGTGGAATACCGTGTGGTCCCACATCAAGCCGTGCCTGCAAGCCGCATCTGATGACCCCGCCCGCTTCGCAGGCGTGCGGGTGCTGGGGGTTGATGAGCACGTGTGGCACCACCAGGACCGACGCCGCCGGGGCCCACGTGAACTCACCGGCATCGTAGACCTGACACGCGGGAAGGATCACCCCACGGCCCGCTTGTTGGACTTGATCCCAGGAAGGTCTGGCACCGTGTATAAGAACTGGCTGGCCAAGCGCGGCGAACAGTTTCGCTCCGGTATCCAGATTGCGATGCTGGATCCCTTCCAAGGATATAAAAACGCCATTGACGACCAGCTCCAAGACGCAACCAGCGTGCTCGACGCCTTTCACATCGTCAAGCTCGCCGGGGATGCTCTCGATGAGGTACGTCGTCGCGTCCAGCAAGACACGACCGGTCACCGCGGGTGCAAGGATGATCCCCTTTACCAAATCCGGCTTCTCCTGCGTGCCTCGCGCCACAGGCTCACGAAGCGTCAACAAGAACGACTCCGTGAGGCCTTCACGGCAGATGAGGCGCATATCAGTGTCGAAGTCGCCTACCACTGCGCCCAGCAAGTCCGAGACGTCTTCCATCAAGCCACACCCGCCCACGGCCGACGCCTGGCCGCTCATCTCATCCAGCGCCTACCAGCCTGTCCCATCCCCGAAATCGCCCGACTGGGTCGAACCCTACGCAAGTGGAAGGATGCCTTCTTGGCCTACTTCGATACTGGCGAGCCAGCAACGGCCCCACCGAAGCCATTAACGGAATCATCGAACTAGGCAGACGCACTGCCAGAGGCTACCGCAACCCCGCCAACTACCAACTCCGAATGCTCCTGATCGCAGGAGGCCTAGACGCTTCCACCCACACTCAACTCTGAAGAGCCGTTAATTCGTTTACTATTCTATTTCTTTAAAATAGTCTGTGTCAGGTTGCTAATTTCCGACATGGGGTGAACTTTGTTTTTAGATGTGGATATTTTGTAAGGGAGATAGTTTAATTATTTTAATAATTCCTCACATTTTTAAACATATTGAAATTTAAGGTCATTATTGCTCGACTTAATATGGTTATTCTTGAGCATTTCGATAGTCTTGGAACGGGTTAACGGTCTAGTATTATTTTAATAAATCAGATCTTGCGAGTATGTAGTGAACCTGAAGCGATTTGGTGTTGACGATAAGAGTTGTAGGGCTTATGATAGAAAAATCTGATTCTCGTAACTATGAGGAGTTGCAACGTGGCAATTAATGTGATGATTAGTTCAACAGTGCGGGATCTTGTGCGTGATCGAAAAGCGGTCGGGGATGCACTTTTGGCGACAGGGTTAGTGGATCTTGTTGGTGTTGATCCTGCGCAATCCTCAGGTATAGGAACAAGCCCCTATGTTAGAACTATTGATATGGCGACATCTTGTGATCTATATATGCTTATTTTGGGGCGTCGTTATGGATATGTTACTGAGTCGGGAATGAGTGCAACAGAGGCAGAATTTGATGCGGCCTACCGGGCAGATCCAACAAAGGTAGTTGTCCTGTTAAAGTGCTCTGCGCAGGGAGCTTTGATTGATCCTGAGCAACAGACCTTCATTGACAAAGTGTGCGATTATCATAGGGGGTACTTTGTTAGTTCATATTCTAGAGTAGATCAATTGAAGTCCGTCACATGTAGAGCGTTTGAGGATTGGCTTGTTGAGCGTTCGGCAGTTGGGCGAGGTTTGGATTATTTTGATCATTTCGTTCGCCTTGCATCTCAGCGTTCTCCTTTTCCGAGGGTTAGACCTGAAATTAGGACAACTGACGCAACAATTGAGCTTAGCTATGTTATTGCCAAAAAAGTTAGGAGTATACATTTTGATAAGGAGCATGTGTATCGTGACTTTTGGGGATGTCTTTTCGAATTGGAGGACCGTTTTCGTGAGTGGAGGCAGGAATGATTATTGTGCCTTCTGGCCGATCTATTATTAGACTAAAATCAACTTATGCTGACCTCCTTTCGGGTAGAATACGTGATCGCAACTCAAGTCCAAAAGAAGTGACTGATGCTCTAATGGCGACAGGTTTTGAACTTGGGCGAGCGATAGCAGAAATTCTTCCAATTGAAAGTAGTCCAATTGTCACTCCAATGGGTGACTCGATTGAAGCAGTCACATTTCCAGAGTCTTGGAATCTTGTCGTAACTACAAAACAGGATAGTAATACGCTCGGATACGCCCTAAGGTGTGCTATTGGAAACGCATATTTAGGATTTATTGATTTTGGACGGTATCGTGGGCAAGATGTATTAAGTGCTCCGGTGCGAGAAATTAGTTTTCCTGCAGTATTACCGCCTATTCAGAATGTGATCGTAGGGAAAACTGTACTAGCAACAGGTTGTACGGCTATTTCCTTAGTTCGGTATGCTCTTGAAAAGACGGGTGCTGATAAACTAATTGTGGCTACGGCCTTCTATTCTATAGAGGCAATTGGTGAATTGCGTTCGGAGTTTCCAAATGTCACTGTCGTTTGTGTTGGAAATCCAGACAGGCTTGATGAAAACGGTATGCTAAGGCCTGGTGTTGGTCTGATTGAGAGAAGGGTTGCCTGAAGATGGGTGAACTTCACTTTCGAACAGGTGTGTATCGTCATTACAAGGGGAATGAATATGATGTTCTTTCGTTAGCGACTCATAGTGAATCACTCGAGGTGTTAGTCGTATATAGAGCACGTTACGGAGATCATTCTGTATGGGTTCGTCCCTTTAGGATGTTTTTCGAAACTGTAGAATATGATGGTACTGAAGTTGAGCGTTTTCTGTATCTGCGGGAGCTTGATTAGGTGGTTATTGGTGTAATTAAGTTTGACCATGACTCTGTGAAGTTTTCTTTGAGCTGCGAGTTATTAGATACTGAATTCTAGTGGTGGCTGCAACACGGTCTGATTGATTGGAGTGTGTTGTGGCTAATTTAGGGTGTGTTTATGGCTGGGTGGGCTTAGGCTGGTGTTGTTGACACTTCGTGAAGCGGGTGTGTGTGCCTGCGGCCAGTGAGGTGCCTGTTATGGGAACTCGTCGTCGTTTTACGCCGGAGTATCGTCGTGATGTCGCGTCTTTGGTGTTGGATACGGGGTCTACGATCGCGTCTGTGGCCCGGGATTTAGGGCTGGGTGAATCGGTGGTGGGCCGGTGGGTCAAACTCGAGCGCGAGCGGCGACAGGCTGTGTGTGAGGGCCGTCCTGATCCACGCGAGATGGAAGCTGAGATCACTGCTCTGCGTCGACGGGTGCGCGAGCTGGAGAAGGAGAATGAGTTTTTGGGAAAACCCAGCGCCTTCTTCGCCTCTGGGCACCAAAACACCAGCGCTTTGAACTGATGGACGCGCACAAGGGCTTCCTACTCGATCGCTTTGATGGCTAAGGTTTTAGGGGTCACGCGCGCAGGTTATGACGCGTGGAAGAGCCGCGTGGGCCAGCGCGCCCAACGCGCGGTGGCGCGGCGGCGTCTGGATGAGGCGGTGGCCTGGGAGTATGAGGTCTCGGGTGGTACCTATGGAGCTCCTCGTATCAGCCATGCTCTGACGCGTGCGGGTGTGGATGTGGGGGTGCGGGCGGTCGCCGCGTCGATGCGCCGCCTGGGCCCAACAGGCTTACATGCG
>CALBAF010000108.1 GCA_937926415.1 uncultured Actinomyces sp. | reverse complement strand
GTCGGCGCCTCACGCATGGAGCGCCGCAAGCGGCCTGCTCGTCGCGGGCAGCATTATCGTGGCCTCCTCATGTTCCTCCTCGGCTTTATCTCAGCGCTCCTCGTTGTCGCAGCCGTCGTCGGTGGCCTGTATATTGCGCGCTCCACGGCTGCTTCTGGCTTCGCGAACGCCGTCGACTCCTGTCACGCGCGGGGTCTCCATGCTCGCTTGGCGAGCGATGAGACCTCGCTGACCCTCGAGGCCTTCTCCGACAGTGGGGATAGCCTGACGACGCCGGTCTTCCAGTGCGTGCTCGGCAAGCTTGATACCCCCGCGGCGGTGCGTGAGCGGATGTACGCGACCCGCGCAATCGATGGTACGCAGTCTGAGGAATGGGGCTCCTACAAGGCGACCTGGACGTACGAGCCGGATCAGGGCTTGACCGTTATCGTGAGCTCCCGCTGACGATGTCACTGGCTCGGGGGAGGGTCATCATCTGAGAGCTTCCCAGCATTGCCTCATGCCTCTCGTACAATGAGCAGGTATTTCAATGCGTGAAGGAGTATCTCGTGTCCGATTCGCAGTCCGCCGCTCCCGCGGCGCCCGCCGCCCCCGTCGGGGAAGATGTCGCTCTGGCGATCCGAGGCCTCGTCAAGATTTATGGCAACCTCGTCGCCGTCGCGGACCTGTCCCTCGACATCCCCACCGGATCCTTCTATGGAATCGTCGGACCTAACGGTGCCGGAAAGACCACGACGCTGACCATGGCCACCGGCCTGCTCACCCCCGACCGTGGCACCGCCTACGTGCATGGTGTCGACGTGTGGGCACGAACCCAGGAGGCACGTGCACTCCTCGGCGTCATGCCCGACGGGATGCGCCTCCTCGACCGACTCTCCGGCCCGGACTTCCTCGTCCACGTGGGCATGCTCCACGGCCTGGACGCATCCGTCGCCCGCGAGCGTGCCCACGAGCTCCTCGCCGCCCTCGACCTGGCTGAGGCCGGCAAGAAGCTGATCAGCGACTATTCGGCGGGCATGACGAAGAAGGTCGCCCTGGCCGCCGCCCTCATTCACTCCCCGCGCGTCCTGGTCCTCGACGAGCCTTTTGAGGCCGTGGACCCCGTTTCTGCGGCCAATATCCGCCAGATCCTCACCGACTACACGCGTCGTGGCGGCACCGTCATCCTCTCGTCGCACGTGATGGCGACCGTCCAGCAGCTGTGCACGCACGTGGCCATCATCGACAAGGGCCGCGTGCTCGTCGCCGGAACAACCGACGAGGTCGCCCAGGGTGGCGACCTGGGGGAGCGCTTCACCTCCCTGGTTGGCGGCGTCCACTCCGAGGAAGGCCTGTCGTGGTTGGGCAACTGATTCGCCTCAAGCTCCGCATCATCTGGAACACCGTCCGCAAGCAGACGGTCGTCCTCGTTCTCGCAGTCCTCGGCGTCCTGTACTTTGGCGGCATCTACGCCTCCGCGCTCGCGGGCACCGCCTTCCTCGCGCGCTCCGAGGCGTCTTCCCTGGCTGCGCCGGTGATGCCGATCGTCGGGCCCCTCATCTTCCTGCTGTGGCTGATCCTCCCGATCATCTTCGCCTCGATGGACAACTCTCTCGATCCCGTGCGCCTGTCGCCCTACGTGGGGCCCAGTAGGCGTCTCGGGGCGGGGCTGGCCGCGGCGACTGCGGTTGGTCCGGGCGGTTTGCTGTCCGCCATGATCCTCTTCCTTCCCGTCTGGTTCGCGCTGTGGCGCACCCAGTGGATTGAGGCGCTCGGCTGGTTTGCCGCCGGTGTCGTGACGCTGCCTCTGGCGGTGCTGTGGGCGCGCGCGGTCGGGACCTGGTTCGCTGTGCGTCTCGATAGCTCGAGCAAGAAGGATGCCGTCACAGCCCTGGGTGCCGTCGTCTTCATGGTGGTGCTCACCCCCATGGGCTACTGGATGTCTGTACTGGCGCAGAACTTCTCGCTCGAGGCCTTCCAGGCGGGTGTGAACGTCGCGATGTGGACGCCCTTCGGTGCGCCCTTCGGCGTTGTCGCCTCTCTGCTCGAGGGCGCATGGGTGGCCGCGGCGATCCGCGTCCTCATCACGGTCGTAACCGGAGTCGTCGGTTGGCGCGCCTGGCTGGCCGTCCTGCGCCCCGTCATGAGTGGCTACGCCGGTGAGATCAGCGCCGACGCGCAGAGGGCCATTGATGAGGGGCGCCACCTCATCGACGAATCTCTCGAAGAGGAAGCGCGGGATCGACGTTCCGCGCAGTCGCGAGCCGCCGGCCTGCGCAGCGTCGACCTGTTCACGCGGCTGGGCCTCGGGGTGCGCAGCGCGTCGTTGGCTGCCCGGACGCTACGCTACTGGATCGTCGATACGCGCCTGAACATGAACATGGTGCTTGCGCTGCTGTTCCCGGTTATCGCGATCTTTATGGGGCGGCTGGTTGCTGAGGGGCAGTCGTTTGCGTTCTCGGCGGGGTGCTCTTGGGGCGCGTGGCGGTCGATGGGCAGCAGGTGCTCTTCACGGGGATCTTCCTCTACCTCGTGCCCGTGACCATGGGCCTGAGCGTGGGAGCGCTCATGCAATACGACTCGACGGGAGCCTGGATCGTGGTGTCGTCGGGCATGAGCGGTCGCGAGGAACGTCGTGGTCGCCTCGTCGGTTCGCTCATCGTGTTGGTTCCCCAGATCATTGGCTACCTCATTCACGATGTGATGACCGGTGCGAGTGCTTCTGATTTTGTGTTCCACCAGGTGATGGGCGTCGTCCTCTTCGCGGGTGCCGCTGCGACAACCCTCGTCGCGAACGCGCGCTGGGTCTACCCGGTGCAGCCTCCGGGCACGTCCCCACTCGCGACGAAGGGTACCGGTTCCTTCCTGATGACGATGCTGCTCCAGCTCGTGGGCTTCGCGGGTACCGCGGTTCTGCAGATCCCGTCCTACGTGCTGCTCGTGCTGGCGTCCTTCGACTTCGTGCCGGACTGGGTCGCCTACGCCGTGGCCCTTGCATGGTCGGTGCTCGTCCTTGAGGCCGCCGTGCGCATTGGTGGGCGAGTGTGGGACCGCTACTCGGTCGCCGCACTGACGTCGATCCGCAGCTGGCCGGGGCACTGATCGCGCCAGCGCTGCACGCACGAGGCCGGGGTTGCCCACTGGGGTGCCCTGGCCTCGTCGTCGGAGACTATCGAATGTGGGGTGTTTTGAGCGTGCTGGGCGAGTTTTGTCCCGTTCGCACACCAGGTACTTGGGAGCGACCAAACCACGACGATGAAACGTCCACCGTCGACACCGGATTTGGTTCACCAGCAATCCGAAAACTCCCCGCAAGGCACAGGCGTCTTGTCCTTTCATTCAAATAAGGCGGGGCACCGGTGATTGACCGGCACCCCGCCCATGATGATGAAACGCCAATTAAGAGCGCTTCCTCCGCATAGCCGCGGCACCAATAGTGCCCATCACGGCAGCGAGTACCAGCACATCGCCGGTGAGAGCACCGGTCTTGGCGAGCTGCGTTGCAGGCGTAGGAGGAACCGAAGGTGTCACCGTCGTCGGTGTAGGCGTCGGACCAGGCTTAAAGGACAGTCGCGTTACATCGTGATGTGCCTCGCTGGTCGTGTACTTCAGGGGGTGCTTCATGAGCGGAGCTTCATCCCATCCAGCAGACGGGCCGGTCATGGGGATCCTCCATCCGGCGGAAAACAGGGTGTCTGTAGGGGGACATTCGGGTGATGGGGGATCAAATACTGTTCCGAGAACAGGGTGAGGCTTGGCCGGTTCGACAGCGTCGTAGTCGCCCATAGCCGGAGGACAATCGGGTGACGGCTGCCCAGGCCTGACCATGACACCGAGCTGTTTCTCGACATCAACCGAGATAACGCCCTGCGTGAGATGATCGATCTGGTAATCCACATCGGCAGTTGCGGATTCAGTGAAGGCAATCTTCTGAATGGTGATCACCGCTTCGCCGTCAAGCGCAGCCATCGCGTCCTTGAGGGCTTCGATGGTGGTGATCTGATCGGGGTTATCGAAGTCGACGGTAACCGTTGCGGTCTGTCCGTTAACTGCCACTGTTGTCGCTGAGAAGCCCTGGGGAAGGCCAGTCACCGAGATGGCCGAGGGGGCAGAAAACTTCAGCTGCGCAGGAAGAGTGATCTGGGTTGTGAAGCCCAAGTGAGCATTCTTCAGTGCAATATCGTCGAAGGCGTTGGGCGTCTCGTCGTATTTCTTCAGGACATCAGCAATGCGTCCACCTCGAAGGTCCTTCAAATGCACGACGTTCTCAATGGTCAGGAAAGAGTCTTTGCTCTCGGCGTAGATCTTTTCCGCCTGAGTCGGAGCGTTCCCATCCAGGCCGACCTTAAAAGCGGTGTCGATTGTTGAGTCGTCGCCATTGACCGGAAGGGACCCAAACACCTTCTTGTACTTGTAAATGCCGGTCAAGCCATCCGCAGACAACTCCTGAGTGGAGAATTCGTAGTCGGGAATTCCTGCGGCTTGGAAGAAGTTTGGCCCGGTTTTCGGGGGCTGTAAGTCGTGGCCGTCCTCTTCATCAACCCAGCGCGTCGTCCGGGTTGGCGCGGACGCGAAGCAGTCGGTAGGCGACTGCGCGAGTGCCAGGGTCTTCGTATCGAAGTTAAAGACCTGAGCGGGGGTGGTCGATGATGCGAAGAAGTTGAACGTACCTGTAGCGGTGATCTGTTCGCTGGCCAGTTGAGTCGCTTCCGCGGGGTCAATTGTGCCAACGGCATAGGGGACCTGGACTTTGATCGTGTGCTGATTGGGGTTGGCTTTCTCCGCATCGTAGATATCGAGCAGCTGGCGCCAGCTCAGATCCCTGAGCTGGATGTTCGCAGTGACCTGCGTGTGTTCAGCGTTGGGGGAGAACGAGGTGTAGGCGAGCATTGATGAGGTAGATTTCGCACGATACGTTCCCAAGGTGACTGCCTCGGGGACGCTCACGGTCAGCGTGATGTCGGGGTTGTCGTTGCTGCCGGAGTCATGAGGGGAGAGCCCCTGTGCAGCCGCAGCGCGGATTTCGGCCTCGTGGCCTGCCAGAAGCGTAGCGATCGGAATGTCCAGCACGATGGTACCGTGATAGGTCGTGATCACGGGGTTGGCATTGCACACCGTCGTGCTTGTTGATGAGACGTATTGTGAGAGCGGGAAGGGCTGGGCATCGGCTTGTGCGCTGCGTGGCGCCACCATTGATACCGTACCTGCAGCGACAAGAGCCAAACCAACACCCGTCGCCAGAAATCTCCGGCTTTTCCTCATGATGTTCCCCAGTCGTAGGTGTGCGAATTAAATGCCATGATTCATGATTTTTTAGTATACATATTGTCGAAAAAGTGCAGCGTCTATTGCTGGCTTGGCAATGGAAAGGCACTCCATGAGCGGCCCGATCGGAGGCCGCCGCGAGGCCTGCTGGGCCTGGCCGGATAACGAGTCGAGGGAATAGGACACTACGTGTTGCTGTGTGGCGCTGGTTGTTGCTTGTGGGCCTGCAGGTTTTCTGGGCGTAGTGCCCAACCGTGGGGACGGGCTGCGCCGTGGGCGGCTCGCGAGCCGTCCGCACC
>CALBAF010000107.1 GCA_937926415.1 uncultured Actinomyces sp. | reverse complement strand
CTTGCATGTGTTAAGCACGCCGCCAGCGTTCGTCCTGAGCCAGGATCAAACTCTCCGAACAAAAACAAAAACGTTAAAGCCCAGAAAAACCAACCAACCAAACAAGGCCAGCCAGCAATCCCAACCAAAAACACTCAAAAACAAAAAACAGGCATAAAAAACAAACAAACACACTATCGAGTTCACAAACAACACCCACACGATCGAGCACACACGAATGTCTCGCATGTTTTCGAAAGGCGTTTCGCGCCATGTTTCCGCGACCCGAGCTTCTCGCTTCGTTCGCTGCCGTTCGGCGCAACAAGGAAAACAATACGCACTTCCCCAAGCATCGTCAAATCATGCAACTTCATGTCGCATCCCAGAGCTTTTTCGCATGATTACGCCATTTTCTCGGCTTTCGCGCAGCTCAGCGGGCCCAAAATCGGCGATTTTCATGCCCCAGACCACAGAGTTTTTCTCAAAATGTGCCCCAGCAAACTCAACGTTTGCGAGTAAGTAGGCATCAATACCCACATTCCATGCCTATCAGATACCCACATGGCCGAAACCATCACGTTTTTTAGTAAAGTTTTTACCTTCCGTTGACCGAGGGGCTATACTCAGTGCCACCAGTGCGGCCTCGCCGCGTCCACGAACATCCATCAACGCTAGGAACAACGATGAATGGAACCCTGCGTCCGGCCTTTGATCTCGCCGGCACCCTGGATACGATCTCGGGCTTTATGTATACGTACCTGCTCGTCGCCCTCTTGATCGGCGCCGGCCTGTACTTCTTCATCCGCACGCGCGCTCTTCCGCTGCGTCTGTTTAAGGAAGCAATCCGCGTCGTGACCGAGCCTCCCCACGAGGAAGGCGAGGTCTCCTCGTTCCGCGCACTGATGGTCTCCACGGCCTCGCGCGTCGGCGTCGGTAACATCGCCGGCGTCGCAACCGCCGTCGCAGCCGGCGGTGCCGGTTCCGTGTTCTGGATGTGGGTCATTGCCACCCTCGGCGGCGCCTCCGCCTTCATCGAGTCGACGCTCGCGCAGATTTACAAGAAGCAGGGTCCGCACCACTCCTACGGTGGTCCGGCCTACTACATCCAGACGGCTCTCAAGCAGAACTGGCTCGCCACGCTCTTCGCGTCGGTGCTGATCCTGACCTACATGGGCGGCTTCAACCTGCTCGCTTCCTTCAACGTGGCCGACGCCTTCACCGGGTACAGCTGGGCGAACGACTGGACGCCGTGGATCGTTGGCGCCATTCTCGCGGTGCTGATGGCCGGCTCCATCTTCGGCGGCACCCGTCGCCTGACGGACGTGACCGGCCTGCTCGTTCCCGTCATGGCGATCATCTACCTGGGCGTCGGCCTCGTCGTCGTCGCGCTGAACTACCAGAACATCCCCGCGATGTTCGCCGCGATCTTCAAGGGCGCGTTTGACTTCCACGCCATCTTCGGTGGCTTCGCCGGCTCGGCGATGATGTACGGCATCAAGCGTGGCCTCTACTCGAACGAGGCCGGTGTTGGTTCGGCTCCTAACGCAGCGGCCTCCGCCTCCGTGTCCCACCCGGCCAAGCAGGGACTCGTCCAGATGCTCTCCGTCTTTATCGACACGATGGTCATCTGCACTCTCACCGCGTTCGTGGTGCTGTCCTCGGGCGTCGGCGAGGACGGCGGCGTGACGGGTGCTCCCCTCGTGAAGGACGGGATGGCCACGGTCCTCGGCCAGAGCGTCGCGCAGGTCTTCATCTCGGTCGCGCTGTTCCTCTTCGCGTTCACGACGCTGGTCGGCAACTTCTACTACGCCGAGGTGAACTTCCGCTTCCTGCTGCGCAACAAGCACATGAAGCACTGGATGCTCTCGATCTTCCGTGGCGTCGCCGCGCTGCTCGTCTTCGCGGGCGCCCTGCTCAAGTTCGAGGTTGCGTGGAACCTGGGCGACATCCTGATGGGCCTCATGGCGCTCATCAACCTGCCCGTCATCGTCATCCTTGGCAACCACGCCATCCGCTGTGCGAACGACTACGTCGCCCAGCGCAAGGCCGGCCTCGAGCCGCACTTCACGGCGTCCTCGATCGGACTGAACCCCGACGAGCTGGACTTCTGGAAGGACGACGCTCCCGTCGCCGCCAAGAAGACCAACGCGTAAGGGTCCTCTTCCCTAGCAACCGGCCCCGGCCTCGTCTGAATCTGAATGAACGGACGAGGCCGGGGCTTCGTTATGCGCGACGGCGGGGCGGTCGGATACTACGCCGGCGCGTGAGCGAAGCGCGTTCGGATCTGCACTACCCCTGTGTACCCGCACGCGGACAGGGCTCGAGCCACTGCGTCGGCAGCCCACCCGAGCATCTCAGGGCCCCCGTGCGGGGCGCGCAGAACGGCAGTCACTCCGGTGCCGGAGGCCGTGGAGGACTCCACAGAGAGCCCCATCTGCACCCACGAGGCCACGACCTCGTCGACGCCCAAGCAGGACAGAACCTGTCCCTCATATCGCACGCCCGCCTCCACGTAGATGAGTGGACCGGGGATCACCAGAGACGAATCGAGCGAGCCGATCGGCAGGCTCCCATCCTCCCACGGGCAGTTCGCGGTGGAGCGCGCGTATCCCGGCAGCAGCTCACACTCGAAGACGCACTCGTCGACGCTCACATCGGCGACGAGCTCGAGGGTAGCCACGGAAGCGATCACGGAGGCCACGAACGGGATGCGCCTGCCCGTTTCCCCGAGCCACGTGTCGACGAGGGCATGGCACATCGCGCGGCCAGCGGCGTCCGTGGCATACTCCCACGCCATGCCGGGCGCCCTCTGCCCATCAACGCCCTTATCTCGCAGCGGCACCTTGATGTCTCCCACGAAGAAATCAAAGGCGTAGAGCCCGTGATGGGCGCGATTATCGTCGAACTGGGTGAACCCCAACCCCGTGCCGACAAGCACTGACAGAAACGCGTCGTAGAGGCACAGCGGATCCTCTGCGAAACACCGCGTCGCGTGAGGCGTGCGCGGGGACATTTGCCCGTACAGCCACGCTTGCAGCGCCACGTAGCGCTCCTGCGAGACGTGATCGTTGACCGTCATGGGAACCTCCTCGTTCCGGCCTGCAACGCTTGCACCTTCATTATCGCAGAAACGCGAAGGCCCCGGCCTCGTCTGAGTGACAGACGAGGCCGGGGCGAAGGTCGAGGCGGAGCGCTCAGCGGGTGGCGAGCAGGGCCTCCTCGGCCTCCTTGGTCCACAGGCCGGCGGCGTCGAGCTTCGCGGCAACCGTCGGCAGCTTCTCGGCCAGCTCGGACACGGGGGTCAGGCCCAGGTCGTGCATCATCGGGAAGACCATGATCTTGCCGCCCGAGGTACGGTCCATCACCGCGTTGATGGCGTCGCCGAAGCCCGCCATGCCGGTGATCGCCCACAGGGAGATCGTGGTGTCGATGATTCCGGCTTCGATCTTGCGCAGGACCGTGCGCATGTCGGAGACGTCCGAGCCGGAGGTGCCCAGCATGAAGATCTGACGCTCGATGATGCCCTGCAGGTCGAAGTCGCCGAACGTGCCGGCCGGGATGCCCGCGAACGCGTTCAGGATGCCGCCCTCGGCCAGCAGGTCGACCGCCTGGGAGACCAGAGCCGGGACGGGCACGAGGCACGTCGCGTAGGTGTAGCCGTATTCCAGGGGCGTCGAGGAGGTGTTGACGATGTCCAGCGGCACGCCGTTCTTCTCGGCGGTCGGGCCGACAACCTTCGTCAGGTTCTCCAGGCGCTCGTCCGACAGGTCGGTGCCCACGACGCTGAGGCCGGGTACGCCGGAGGTGACGGCGCGCATCGTGTGCATGACGCCCATCGGGCCGGCGGCGCCAACGAAGACGCAACGGTCGTTCTCACGCAGATCGCCGTTGGCGGGGATCCAGGCGTAGCCCTCGCGCGGGTCCGAGCCGGTCGTGCCGCAGAAGCGGGTGAAGTCGTAGTGGACGCGGCCGATGTCCAGGGACACCTTGCGCGAAATCTTCTCGCCACCCAGGACGACACACATGGTGCCGCGGGTGCCGATCAGGAGCGCGGCCTTCTCGATCGCGTCGGCGTCCGCACCGAAGAACACGATGTCGTCGAACTCGCCTTCGATGCCCTCGATGGCGTCGGCGGCAACGCGCACGACCTCGGCGGGCTTATGCTCGGCGGTCAGAGCGTCGATGTCGCCCTCACCGACGACCAGCAGGCGGCCGCCGTCGGCGACGTGGTTACGCTCAGCCCACGCGTAGGAGCCCTCGACGGTCGCCCAGGGCTCGATGAGGCCGACGGCTGCGGCCGACGGGCCCTCCGACACGTGGATGAGGAACTCTTCGCCGTCCGGGGACACGACGCAGTGCTCGTCGACGACAACGAACTCCTCGAGGGCGCCATCGAAGTTGTAGCCGAAGGCTCCGTTGGACTTCGCGGTGCGCAGGTGCTTCCAGTCGGCCTGGACCAGCAGACGGTCGCCGACCTTGAAGTGCGTGACCTTCTCGCCGACCTGCACGACGCGGACGACGGGCTCGTGGCCGGGCGTCACGGCCTCCTGGTTCGGGTGGTAGGACGGAATGTCCTTGAGGGCGTCCAGGTCGATACCCGCCACCACGTCCGACTTGCGCGGGTGGCCATCAAACTGGTGGAGCAGCTTCGTATCAGAGAAGCAAATGCCGCAGGCTTCGACCTCGAGCATGATCTGCGTCGGGCCAACGGGGTCAACGGGCTTCGCCGGGTTAACGACGAACTCTTCCTTGCCGACGATCTGAATCGCGTACTGGGTGGAGGGAATCTGGGTCATGACTGACTCTTTCACTGGAAAAACAACTGGACGTGGGAAGAAAGGACAAGGCCGGGGAGCTGGCGAGAAACCCGCTGGGATCCCCGGCCTCGTGACACTGTCAGGAGAGCATCACCTGGCCGCCCGTGACGGGCACGGCCTGGCCGGTCTCGTATTCCTGCTCAACGATGTAGAAGATCGCGCGCAGAACGTCGATGCCCTGGGCGCCGCGGCGCATGGGGACCTTCGCCTCGTAGAACTCCTTGACGTCGGCGACCGTCTTGGCGCCGGGGACCTTGCCGGAGTTCAGGTACTGGACGAAGAGGCCACGGTCCGGGTCGGACCAGAGCGGGCCGTCGTAGAAGTTACCGGGGCAGATCGCGTTGACCTTCACGCCGTGAGCAACCAACTCGAGGGCGAAGGACTGGACCAGGCCGATACCGCCGAACTTCGAGCCCGCATACGCGGCGTTCTTGTTCGAGCCGACGAGGCCGGACTTGGAGTTGATCTGGATGATGTCGGTCAGCCACTCGGGGGCTGTGGAGTGCTGGCGTGCCAGGAGCTGTCCGAGGTGCTTGGTGACCAGGAAGAAGGCCACGTAGTTAATGTCCGTGGACAGGCGGAACGCGGAGGCGTCCTGCTCGAGGACGGAGCCGGCGCGCACGATGCCCGCGTTGGAGACGACCAGGTCGAGGCCGCCGGTGACGCGCTCGATCTCGGTGGCCATCGCGGCGACCGATTCCTCGTCGGCGACGTTGACCGTGATCGGGTGGGCGATGCCTTCGCCG
>CALBAF010000106.1 GCA_937926415.1 uncultured Actinomyces sp. | reverse complement strand
CGACATCTGGTGGGGCTTGTGGTCCATGCGGTGCCCGAGGCCCACGCGGGTCAGGGCCTCACGCGCGGCCTCACGGCGCTTAGCGCGGGGCACGCCCCGGTAGAGCAGTCCGTCGGCCACGTTATCCAAGGCGGACACGCCGGCCGTCAGGTGGAACTGCTGGAACACGAAGCCGATCAGCGAGGAGCGCACTCCCGACAGCTCGGTGTCGCGCAGGGAGGACACGTCCGTGCCGTTGATGCACACGCTGCCCGAGGTGGGCCGGTCGAGCGTTCCGATGAGGTTGAGCAGGGTGGATTTTCCGGAGCCGGACGGCCCGACGATGGCGACGAACTCGCCCTCGTCGACGGCCAGGGACACTCCGTTGCAGGCGTGCACGGGCGGGCTGCCGAAGGACCGGTGCACGTCGGTCAGTTGCAGGATGTGGCTCATCGGTTGGGCACCACCACGCGCTGGCCTTCGGCGATCTCGTCGCCGCTCACTTCGACGCGGTCTCCCGCGAACAGGCCGACGGTGACGGGAACCCGGCGAATCTCGCCCTTCTCATCCACGACCTCGACGCCGAACTGGTCGGTGCTCAGGGCCGCGAGCGCGCCGAGGGGCACGGACAGCACGCCTGTGCGGGTCTCGGAGGTCAGGCCCAGGGAGACCGAGGCCTCCTGGAGCCCTTCGAGGGCGGAGGTGTCATCGGGGGTGACGGTAATCGGAATGATTCGTTCCTTGGTCGTCTCCTTGGATCCCTCCTCGCCGGCCTTCTCGCGCGGCGGCTCGACCGAGGTAATCGTCCCAGTCGTGGTCGTGGCCGAGCCGGGCAGGCGCACGGTCACGGAGTTACCGACGACACCGAGGGCCTGGTCGGAGAGCTTGAGGTTCGCGGAGATGACCTGACGCGAGGAGGAGGCCGTGAACAGTTCCGTCTCCATCGTGGCGTTATCGCCGACGCGTGCTTTGAGCGCACCGATGCGCAGGTCCTCGGGGGCGAAGAGGACGGTGCCCAGCGGCAGAGAGCCGCTCTGGGGCAGGGTGAGGGCCTTCTGCCACTTCTTGATCGCCGCGATGGTGTTCCAGTCGAAGTGGGCGTTCGGGGTGGCCTCGAAGTAACCGAGCTCGGACAGCGCGGTCTCCAGCTGGGTGACGTCCTCGCCGTCGCTCATGCCCTCCTCAAACGCACGCCAGGCGGGGGTAGCCCCGTGGAGCAGGTACGTGTTGTTGCCGGCGACCGTGTACACGTGCGATCCCTGGGTGAGGGTCGTGCCGGGCGTGGGCAGGGCGGTAACGACGCCCTCGAAGGCGCTCTTGAGGGTGTAGGAGTCGGCGTAGTGGAGGGTTCCCTGGACGGTGGTCTCGCCCACCAGGTCGCCCTTCGTGACGGTCGCCGTCGCACCGTCAAAAGACTGTGGGGCTTGGGCATCCGCATTGGTGCCCGAGCAGGCGGACAGGGTCAGCGCGCCGATCGCCAGGATCGCGAGCGCCGCCGGGCGTGGGGTTCGCGGACGATTCACTTGGCGGCCCCTGACTGCTGGAAGCACTTGTTGAGCACGTCCTCGGGGATGTCCTTGACGCTGATGCCTTCGCCGGCCTGCGGGTCCTTGACGTCGTATCCGGCCTCACGCAGGCACTGCGCTGCCTTGACCATTGCCTCGCGCGCGGCGGGATCGTTCGCGATGTTATCCTCGCCGGTCATGCCGGAGACCTTCGTCATGCACTCGTTGAGAGCAGAGTCGAAGGCGGTGGAGTGATCGTTGAGCTGATCGGGCGTCAGGCCGGTGTCGGGCACATCGAAGCCCTTGTCGCGCATGCACTGGGCGAAGACCAGGTTGGGGTCGTTGCTGGCCGCGTTGGTGGCCGCCGCGCTCGGGCTCTTGGTGGACTCGGACGAGGTGGACGATCCGGTCGATCCGCATGCGCTGAGGGCCGCCGCCAGGGTGATGGCGATGACGGCAAGGGCGCGCGTCTGTGCGCGATTCTTCATCGAAAACTCCTTGAGGACTACTTATCGGCAATGGTTCTCACTGCCTGAATAGATTACAGTCCACAACCCTGAAAGCTACCTGAAAACTATCGGGGAGCCTGCGAAGAATTTCATCAGACAACCCTGAAAGTTCACGAGGCCGGGGCTTGGCACTCCCCCAGCGCGCGTTTCAGAGGCACGAGCCCTCGTCGTATTCGGCCTTAATGTCCTCGTGGTGGCGGATGACCTCGCGGACCATGAAGCCCAGGAACTTCTCGGCAAAATCGGGGTCGAGGCCGGAGGAAGCCGCAAGGGTACGCAGGCGCTCCACCTGGCGCGCCTCGCGATCCGGGTCGGCGGGAGGCAGATCCAGTCGGGCCTTGATGTGCCCGACGCGCTGCGTGCAGCGGAAGCGCTCAGCGAGGATGTGCACGAGGGCGGCGTCGATGTTGTCGATCGTTGCGCGGGCCTCCGCCAGCTCGGCGGGAATACCGATCACGCCCGCATCCGCCGAAGCGGCCACCGAGGCCTCGTCACGCTGTGCCATTATTCCTCCCCTAAGGTCTCAACTGACCTCAGTCTAGCGGGAGGACTCAGGCGCTGCGCTTGCCTTCCGAGGAGCGCTCCGGGTAGAGCTCAGCCTCACCCACGCCCTCGACCAGGTCGCGGGTGATGACCACGCGGGCGACGTCGTCGCGGCTGGGCAGGTCGAACATGAGGTCCGACAGAGTCTGCTCCATGATCGAGGACAGGCCGCGAGCACCCGTCTTGCGCTCGTTGGCACGCGCCGCGATCGCCAGGAGCGCGTCGTGCGTGAACTCCAGGTCGATGCCGTCCAGCTCGAAGAGGTGCTGGTACTGACGCACGAGCGAGTTCGACGGCTCGGTGAGGACGCGGACGAGATCCTCCTCCGTCAGCTCCTTCGTGGAGGTCAGGATGGGCAGGCGGCCGATGAACTCGGGGATCATGCCGAACTTGTGCAGGTCCTCGGCGGACACGGCCTCGTAGAGGTCGCCCATCTCGGAGGTGCTCTTCAGCTCGGAACCGAAGCCCGTCGAGCGGCGGCCCAGGCGTCCCTTCACGATGTCCTCGATGCCCGCGAAAGCGCCGGCGGCAATGAAGAGGATGCCGGAGGTGTCGATCTCCAGGAACTGCTGGTGGGGGTGCTTACGTCCGCCGGTGGGAGGCACGGAGGCGACCGTGCCCTCGATGATCTTCAGGAGGGCCTGCTGGACGCCCTCGCCCGACACGTCGCGGGTAATGGAGGCGTTCTCAGCCTTGCGGCCGATCTTGTCGATCTCGTCGACGTAGATAATGCCCTTTTCGGCCTTCTTGATATCGCCGTCGGCCTCCTGGATGAGGCGCAGGAGAATGTTCTCCACGTCCTCGCCCACGTAGCCGGCCTCGGTCAGCGCGGTCGCGTCCACGATCGCAAACGGCACGTCGAGGAGGCGGGCCAGGCAGCGCGCGAGGTGCGTCTTGCCAGTGCCCGTGGGGCCCAGCAGGAGGATATTGGACTTGGTGCCCAGCATGTCCTCGGCGTTGCCGGCCTCGCGCGAACGGACGCGCTTGTAGTGGTTGTACACGGCCACCGACAGAGCGCGCTTCGCGCGGTCCTGACCGATCACCCACGTGTTCAAGAATTCGTTGATTTCGCGCGGTTTGGGCAGCGGCGTCGTCGACGAGGAGGGCTGCTGCGAACCGAGTTCCTCCTCGATGATCTCGTTACACAGCTCAATGCACTCGTCGCAGATATACGCGCCGGAGCCACCGATGAGCTTACGCACCTGCTTCTGGCTCTTCCCACAGAAGGAGCACTTGAGCAGTTCCGCGCCATCAGTCAGACGAGCCACGAGACCTCCAAGGTGTTGAACGTTTTGCCGTTCGGTCGGATGCACTTTCGCACTTACTAGCAAATAACGTAGTGCACGCTGGCGGTATTCCGCGTAGCCACGCCTATTGTTATGAAAAGTTCGCCCGCAGCCGATAATTGTCAGCGCGATAACCGCCTGACCGGTCACATAGTAACAAGGCCATGGCTCCCACCGCGCACATCAGCGGGGGAACCACGGCCTCGTCGACGATATCGTCACAGAGCCTTGCGCGACTCCAGCACCTGGTCGATCAGGCCGTACTCGGCGGCCTGCGGGGCGGTGAGGATCTTGTCGCGCTCGATGTCGCGGCGCACCTGCTCCACCGGCTTGCCCGAGTGCTTCGAGATGGTGTCCTCGAGCCACACGCGCATGCGGTCGATCTCGTCGGCGACAATCTGGATGTCCGAGGCCTGCCCCTGCATGCCCTCCATCGCCGGCTGGTGGATGAGGACGCGGGCGTTAGGCAGCGCCAGGCGCTTGCCGGGCGAACCGGCGGCCAGCAGCACGGCGGCAGCCGAGGCGGCCTGGCCCAGGCACACCGTCTGAATCTGCGGCTTGATGTACTGCATCGTGTCGTAGATGGCGGTGAGCGCCGTGAAGGAGCCACCGGGCGAGTTGATGTACATGGTGATCAGCGAATCAGGATCCTGGGACTCCAGGACCAGCAGCTGCGCCATGACGTCGTCCGCGCTGGCGTCGTCCACCTGCACGCCCAGGAACACGATGCGGTCCTCGAACAGCTTCGTGTAGGGGTTCTGACGGCGGAAACCGTAGGCCGTGCGCTCCTCGAAGTCGGGCAGCACGTAGCGGGCCTGGGGCATCTGGCGGGCGACCGCCTCAAAGTAGGGCTGGGTGCTCATCAGTTCTCTCCTCGCGTTCCGATCTCCTGCGGGGTGTCGATCACGCGGTCGACGAAGCCGTACTCGAGGGCTTCCTGCGCCGTGAACCAGTGGTCACGATCGCCGTCGGCCTCCACCTGCTCGACGGTCTTGCCCGTGCGAGACGCGGTGATAGCAGCGAGCTCTTTCTTCATGCCCAGGATCAGGTCCGCGTTAATACGGATCTCCGTCGCGGAGCCGCCGGCGCCACCCAGGGGCTGGTGCAGCAGAACGCGGGTGTGGGGCGTGATGTAGCGCTTGCCGGGGGCGCCCGCGGTAAGCAGGAACTGGCCCATCGACGCGGCCAGGCCCATGCCGACCGTCACGACGTCCGGCTTGATGTACTGCATCGTGTCGTAGATGGCCATGCCGGCCGTCACCGAGCCGCCAGGCGAGTTGATGTACAGGTAGATGTCGCGGTCCGGATCCTCGGCCGCGAGCAGCAGCAGCTGCGCGCAGATCGCGTTCGCATTCTCATCGCGAACCTCGCCGCCCAGCCAAATGATGCGCTCCTTGAGCAGGCGCTGGTAGACCGAGTCGCCCAGTCCCAGCTGCGAGCCTTCGCCGGCAGCCCCGGTATTGTGCACGCTCACGCGTACCTCCTCGTCTGTTCGCGGGCCCAGTCGGCCCCATTGGTGTCAACCGTACCCGCTGCGCGCCCGCTCGTGCGCGCGCCGGGCCGTCGTTTCGCTGTCGGCACATGCACTAAGCACACGCCTCGACACATGCGCTGAGGGGGCGAGGCTCGCGCCCCACCCCCTCAGTTGAGAGTTAGTCACTCGTCAGCGGGCATACCCGCCGCGGTTCACTCCTGCTCGTCGGCGACCTCGGTGATGATCTCCGCGCCCTCTTCGGTGGCGGGATCGGTGCCGAAGAACTTGCTCAGGTCGACGTCGTTGCCGTTGGTGTCCTTGACGGTGACGACCTTCAGGGCCTCGATGAGGGCCTTGGAGCGACCCAGGTCGGCCACGACGTTGGCCATCTGCTGGGAGGAGGAGAACAGCTGGTTGATGTCGATGCCGAAGTTCTGCGACATCTGGATCGCGTAGTCGATCAGCTCCTGCTGGGAGACCTGCACGTCGAACTTCTTGGCCAGGACCTCGGAGAGCAGCTCGGTGCGGATTTCCTTCTCGACGGCCTCGCGGGCTTCCTTCTTGGCCTTGGGCTTGGCGTCCTCGCCGACGCGGTGCTCGACCTGGTGGTCGACCGCGGACTCGGGCAGGACGATCTCGACCTTGTCCAGGAGGATGTCGATGAGGGCGTCGCGCGCGGCGAGGGCCTGCTGGGACTCCTTGGACTGGGCGGCCTGCTTCTTCAGGTCTTCCTTGAGCTCGTCAATCGTGTCGAACTCGGAGACCATCTGAGCGAAGTCGTCGTCAGCCTTGGGCAGCTCGCGGGCCTTCATGGCCTTGACGGTGATGGTCACCTCGGCCTCTTCGCCCTCGTGCTCGCCACCCTTCAGCTTGGAGGTGAAGGTGACCTCTTCGCCGGCCTTGGTGCCGCGCAGGGCGGTGTCCTGGCCGTCGAGCATGGAGCCGGAGCCGATCTCGTAGGAAACGTCGGAGGCGGAGTCAACCTGCTTGCCGTCGATGGTGGCGACCAGGTCGATGGTCGCGAAGTCGCCGGTCTTGGCCTTGCGGTTGATGGTCTTGAGGGTCGCGAAGCGGCCGCGCAGGTCCTCGAGTTCCTTCTCGACGTCCTCTTCGGTGACCTCGGTGGGCTCGACCTCGACGACGAGCTTCTCGTCGATCTCGGGCAGCTCGAAGGCGGGGACGACGTCAACCTCGGCGGTGAAGACGAGCTGGCCGCCCTGGGCGCCGGTCACGTTGGGGATCTCGGTGACGTCGACGGTGGGCTGAGCCATGGGGCGCAGGTCGTTCTCGTTGACGGCGTCGGAGTAGTAGCCGGGCAGGACCTGGTTGACGACCTGCTCGATGACGGCGGCGCGGCCGAAGCGCTGGTCGATGATGCGCGGAGGCACGTGGCCCTTACGGAAGCCGGGGATGTTGACCTGTCCGGCGATCTCCTTGTACGCCTTGTCCATTTCGGACTTCAGTTCCTCGAAGGGAACCTCAACGGTCAGGCGAACCTTGGTGGGCTCGAGGGTTTCAACGGTGCTCTTCACGTGCGTACGCTCCGTAGTCTACAAATCGGGGGAACGCCCATTTCGGGCGCATAACAACTCGCTTAGTGTACGCCACGACCCCGCTGATGTCCTCATTCGCGGGGCGTTAGTGGGCATATCCACCCCTCTCCGGGCGCTTCGAGTGCGCAACGCCACACGGGCACGCGCTCTCTCCCCCATTCACGAGGCGGGGGCCGCCCACGCTCGCGGGCGCGCTCAGGGGGCGAGGTAGTGGGAGCGCCCTCTCACGACCGCGGCCAGGCGG
>CALBAF010000105.1 GCA_937926415.1 uncultured Actinomyces sp. | reverse complement strand
ACCTGACCGGCTCCGGCCTGGCGGAGTACCGCGAGTCCGGCTCCGTGTGCGGCATCACGCTGCCCGAGGGACTGACCGAGGCCTCGCGCCTCGAGGAGCCGATCTTCACGCCGGCCGCGAAGGCCGAGCTGGGCGAGCACGACGAGAACATCACCTTCGAGCAGACCGTCGAGCGCATCGGTGAGGAGCTCGCGGTCGCGATCCGCGACCTGTCGATCGCCCTGTACCGGGCTGCCCGCGACATCGCCGCCGAGCGCGGCATCATCATCGCGGACACCAAGTTTGAGTTCGGCATCGACGTGACCACGGGAGCGCTCGTGCTCGCGGACGAGATCCTCACGCCGGACTCCTCGCGATTCTGGCCCGCCGACCAGTGGGTGGAAGGCCAGGTCGCACCCAGCTTCGACAAGCAGTATGTGCGCGACTGGCTGGTCTCCGAGCAGTCCGGCTGGGACCGCGCCTCGGGCGCCAACCCGCCCGCGCTGCCCGAATCCGTCGCAGCTGCGACCGCCGCGCGTTACGTCGAGGCATACCGCCGACTCACCGGGTCGGACCCCATCCTGTAGATACACTTGCCCGCCGGGCAAGATGCACGGCGGGATCCTCACCAACAACACAAGGAGGAACGCCGTGGGGCGAATCATCGTGGAAGTGATGCCGAAGCCGGAGATCCTGGATCCCCAGGGTAAGGCTGTCGGTTCGGCGCTGCCCAGGCTCGGAATCACGAGCTTCGAGGCCGTGCGCCAGGGTAAGTGCTTCCACCTGAGCGTGGACGGTCCCGTCACCGACGAGCTCCTGGACCAGGCACGCAAGGCCGCCGAAGAGGTCCTGTCCAACCCGATCATCGAGGACGTCGTGCGCGTCGAGGCCATCGACGAGGCCGACGCCCGTTACGCGGGAGGCGTGCAGTGACCCGCGTCGGAGTCGTCACCTTCCCCGGCACCCTCGACGACCGCGACGCCGCCCGCGCGGTTGAGATCGCCGGCGCGCAGGCCGTGTCCCTGTGGCACAAGGACGCCGACCTGCACGGCGTCGACGCGGTCGTTATCCCCGGCGGATTCTCCTACGGCGACTACCTGCGCTGCGGCGCGATCGCGGCGACCGCTCCCGTCATGAGCGAGATCGTGCGCGAAGCCGGACGAGGCCTGCCCGTCCTGGGCATCTGCAACGGCTTCCAGGTCCTGTGCGAGTCGCACCTGCTGCCCGGCGCGCTCATCCGCAACGACCACCAGAAGTTCCTGTGCCGCGACCAGGTGCTGCGCATCGAGAACGCGGACACCGCGTGGACGCGCGCCTACAGCGCCGGCGACACCATCACCGTCCCCCTCAAGAACGGTGAAGGCAACTTCCAGGCACCCCCCGCCGAGCTCGAACGACTCGAGGGCGAAGGCCGCGTCGTGTTCCGCTACGTCGACTTCAACCCCAACGGAAGCGCCAACGACATCGCGGGCGTCACCAACGCCGCGGGCAACGTCGTCGGCCTCATGCCCCACCCCGAGCACGCGACCGAGGCCGGCTTCGGCCCGCTCTCCCTCGGCCCCGAAGGCGCCAGCCACCACGGCGGCACCGACGGCCTGGGCATCTTCCGTTCCGTCCTCGCATCCCTCGTCGGCTGACGACGCCACCGCGCCCTCACGCGTGAGGGAGCCCCGGCCTCGTCCCAGACCTTTCGAATGGAAACACGAATGACCTCCGAAAACACCCGCGAGCTGCCCGACACCGTCGAGAACGCCGCCGCGACCCCCGGCCAGGACATGCCCTGGAAGGAACTCGGCCTCAAAGAGGACGAATACCAGCGCATCTGCGACATCCTCGGGCGCCGACCCACCAACGCCGAGCTCGCCATGTACTCCGTCATGTGGTCCGAGCACTGCTCCTACAAGTCCTCCAAGAAGCACCTCGCCGAACAGTTCGGCGCGCGCACGACCGACGCCATGAGGAAGAACCTCCTCGTCGGCATGGGCCAGAACGCCGGCGTCGTCGACATCGGCGGCGGCTGGGCCGTCACCTTCAAGGTGGAGTCCCACAACCACCCGTCCTTCGTCGAGCCCTACCAGGGCGCGGCCACCGGCGTGGGCGGCATCGTCCGCGACATCATCTCCATGGGTGCGCGCCCGATCGCCGTTATGGACCAGCTGCGCTTCGGCGCGGTTGACCACCCCGATACGGCGCGCGTCGTCCACGGTGTCGTCTCCGGCGTCGGCGGCTACGGCAACTGCTTGGGCCTGCCCAACATCGGCGGCGAAACCGAGTTTGACCCCTCCTACCAGGGCAACCCCCTCGTCAACGCGCTGTGCATCGGCAAGCTGCGCCACGACGACATCCACCTGGCCAACGCGACCGGTGAGGGCAACCTCGTCGTCCTCTTCGGCGCGCGCACCGGCGGCGACGGTATCGGTGGCGCCTCCATCCTCGCCTCCGAGACCTTCGAAGACGGCATGCCCGCCAAGCGCCCCTCCGTCCAGGTGGGCGACCCCTTCATGGAGAAGGTCCTCATCGAGTGCTGCCTCGACCTGTTCGAGGCCGGCGTCGTCCAGGGCATCCAGGACCTCGGCGCCGCGGGTATCTCGTGCGCGACCTCCGAGCTGGCCTCCAACGGCGACTCCGGCATGCACGTCGACCTCGAGAACGTGCTCCTGCGCGACCCCACGCTCACTGCGGGCGAGATCCTCATGAGCGAGTCCCAGGAACGCATGATGGCGATCGTGACCCCGCAGGATCGTGAGCGCTTCTTCGAGATCATCGACAAGTGGGACGTCGAGGCAGCGGTCATCGGCCACCTGACCGGCGATGGCCGCCTGACCATCGACCACCACGGCCACCGCATCGTCGACGTCGACCCCAAGACCGTCGCCCACGAGGGCCCCGTCTACGACCGCCCGTACGCGCGCCCCGCGTGGCAGGACGAGCTGCAGGCCGCCACCTCCGAGGAGCTTGCGCGCCCCGCAACGCGCGAGGAACTGATTACCGACGTGCGCGCCGTGCTCTCCGACGTCAACCAGGCCTCCAAGGCGTGGGTCACCGACCAGTACGACCGCTACGTGCAGGGCAACACCGCCCTCGCCCAGCCCGACGATGCGGGCGTCATCCGCATCGACGAGGCCACTGGCTTGGGCGTCGCGCTCTCGACCGACGCGAACGGCTGGTACACCAAGCTCGACCCGGCAGCGGGAGCCCGCCAGGCCCTCGCCGAGTCCTACCGTAACGTCGCCGTCGTCGGCGCCGAGCCTGTCGCCATCACGGACTGCCTGAACTTTGGCAACCCCGAAGACACGGACGCCATGTGGCAGCTGGTGACTGCCATGACCGCGCTCGCGGACGGCTGCATCGAGCTCGAGATCCCCGTGACCGGCGGCAACGTGTCGCTGTACAACTCGTCCGGCACCGAGAAGGGCCTGCCGAACTCGTCGATCAACCCGACGCCCGTCATCGGCATGCTCGGCATCCTCCCCGACGTCACGCGCGCCAACCCCTCCGGCTTCACCGAAGAGGGCCTCGCCGTCATCCTCCTGGGCACCACCCGCGAGGAGTTCGACGGGTCCGCGTGGGCGCGCATCGCCCGCTCGCACCTCGGTGGCCTGCCGCCCGAGGTCGACCTGAAGGCCGAGGTCGCCCTCGGTAACGTCGTGCGCGCGCTGAGCGCCGCC
>CALBAF010000104.1 GCA_937926415.1 uncultured Actinomyces sp. | reverse complement strand
GTTCGATGCGACGTCTTCGACGCCCTGTACTTCCCGGAGGTGGACTGACATGCCCGTGTACCAAGACGATAACAACGGCACGTTCTACGTGCAGTGCTACTACCGCGACGCCCGCGGTCGAAGCGCCACAAGACGAAGCGCGGCTTCTCCTCCGAGGTGGAGGCCGCAGTGTGGGAGAGCCAGTTCAAGAGCCTTAACGGCGGGGCCATGGACATGACGTTCTCCGAGTTCGTTGAGGTGTACGCCTCAGAGGTGAAGCCGCGCATACGCGAGCACACGTGGATCACCAAGGAGTACATCATCAACGACAAGCTCGTGCCGTTCTTCGGGGACATGCGCATGTGCGACGTGAGGCCGATCGACGTCATAAGGTGGCAGAACGAGCTCACCGAGCACCGGGACGCCGACGGGAAGCCCTGGGCGCCGACGTACCTGCGCACGGTCAACAACCAGCTCAACGCGATCTTCAACCACGCCGAGCGCTACTACGGCCTCACCGACAACCCGGTACGCAGGGTCGACAAGATAGGCTCGAAGAAGGGCGGCGAGATGCAGTTCTGGACCAAGGACGAGTACCTGAGGTTCAGCGAGGCAGTCATGGACAAGCCGCTGTCGTTCCACGCCTTCGAGCTGCTCTACTGGACGGGCATACGCTGCGGCGAGCTCCTGGCGCTCACGCCGTCCGACTTCATGCTGGAGAGCTCGCGCCTGCGCATCAACAAGTCGTACCAGAGCCTCCGCGGCGTGGACACCGTGGCCGACCCCAAGACGCCCAAGTCGGTGCGCACGATCGTCATGCCAGCCTTCCTGCGCGACGGGATGGCGGACTTCATCGAGATGCGCGACGACGTCGCCCCCGACGAGCGCCTGTTCGCCGTGACCAAGCACTTCCTTGCCCACGAGATGGAGCGCGGGTGCAAGGCGTCGGGCGTGAAGCGCATCCGCGTGCACGACATTCGCCACAGCCACGTGAGCCTGCTGATCGAGATGAGCTTCTCCGCGCTGGCCATCGCCGAGCGCATGGGCCACGAGGCGGTGGACATCACCTACCGCTACGCGCACCTGTTCCCCACGAAGCAGGACGAGATGGCCGCCGCGCTCGACGGGGCGAGGGGGTAAGAAGGATGCCGTGCGAGAACAGCGCCCGCAAGCGCAGCAAGATGATGGTGTTCCGCTGCTCACCGGAGGAGCGCGAGTTGATATGCGACATGGCAGCATGGAGCGGCATGAACAAGCAGGACTACATCATCGCCAAGCTCACCGATACCCAAGTTGAGGTGAGGCCCTCTGTGAGCGTGCAGAAGGCGCTGAGGGACTCGATGGCGGAGTTGTCCAAGGAGGTGCGCCTGGCAGCCTCCTACGGCGAGCTGAGCGAGCCCCTGCAGCAGAGGGCTGAGCTCGTGATGAGGTTCTTCCTGGCGCTCGGCGAACCAGTCGATGCGCTTTTGATTGACGAACCGATGAAATCACCGACGGGGACGCTAGAAGCGCATGACATGGATGCCAGCGTGGACACGAGCATCTTCGATATGGGGCGCGGGTAGCAATTGGTCTTAAGGCTCCATCCAGCTCGCAGTTCTCTTGCGATCTGGATTCATAAGACATCGGAACTCAAAGAAAGCGCGGGGGCTTCGGCCCATCCCCGCGCTTTCTGGTCCTATCATGCCGTCACCAAGCACCCTATTTACTCTGTGCAATATAATTCTGGATGCACAAATATACCTGCACGGAGGTTTCCAGCATGTCCAAGCTCAATATCGACCAGAAGACGATTAAGCTACTCCTTACAGATAAGCATTCGGACTTTCTCATTCCAGATTATCAGCGACCCTATGCCTGGGGCGAAGACGAGTGTGCGACGCTATGGGACGATCTTTTCACCTTCGCGTTTCCCAACGACGACTGCGAC
>CALBAF010000103.1 GCA_937926415.1 uncultured Actinomyces sp. | reverse complement strand
GCTACGACCTGAAGATCGGCCTGGAGCCGAAGCCGAATGAGCCTCGCGGCGACATCTTCCTGCCGACTGTCGGACATGCGCTGGCCCTCATCGCGCAGCTTGAACACGGCGACATCGTGGGCCTGAACCCGGAGACGGGCCACGAGCAGATGGCCGGCCTGAACTACACGCATGCACTCGCGCAGGCACTGAACGCTGGCAAGCTCTTCCACATTGACCTCAACGGCCAGTCGGGCATCAAGTACGACCAGGACAAGGCGTTCGGTCACGGCGACCTGGCCAGCGCGTTCTTCACGGTCGATCTGCTAGAGAACGGCTTCCCGGGCGGTGGCCCACGCTACGAGGGTCCGCGCCACTTCGACTACAAGCCGAGCCGCACGGAGGGCATGGAGGGCGTGTGGGAGTCCGCGCGCGCGAACATCGAGATGTACATGATGCTGGCGGCCAAGGCCCGCGCGTTCCGCGAGGATCCGGTGACCCGCGAGCTGCTCGAGGCGGCGTCGGTTCCCGAGCTGGGCGAATCCACGCTGGCCGCGGGCGAGTCCCTTGAGGACTTCCTTGCGGATCGCAGCTCCTACGAGGACTTCGACGCGCAGGCCGCGGGCGAGCGCGAGTACCACTTCGTGGAGCTGTACCAGCAGGCGATGCGTCACCTGATCGGCTGATCGTCTCGTCGACGAGGAGTTGTGTGATGGGCGAGAGGCCTTTCGTTGCGGGCGTCGATTCGTCGACGCAGTCGTGCAAGGTGGTCGTGTGGGATCCGGTGTCGGGCGCGGTGGTGCGCGAGGGGCGTGCGCCGCACCCGGAGGGCACCGAGGTGGATCCTCGCGCCTGGTGGGATGCGTTTGTCGAGGCCGTGGCTGCGGCCGGCGGGCTGGATGACGTGCGGGCGCTCAGCGTGGGTGGCCAGCAGCACGGCATGGTCGTGCTGGATGAGCGGGGCGAGGTGATTCGGCCGGCCCTGCTGTGGAATGACACGAGGAGCGCGGGCGCGGCTCGGGATTTGATCGCGGAGCGCGCGGGCGAGTCGTCGGGTGAGGCCTGGTGGTCCGATGCCACGGGCTCGGTTCCGGTCGCGTCGTTAACGGTCACGAAGCTGCGGTGGTTGGCGGATCACGAGCCGGAGGCGGCCCAGCGCATGGCCGCGGTGTGCTTGCCGCACGACTACTTGACGTGGCGGATCGCGGGCGGTTTCGAAAGCTTGGGCCTGGAGGGGTTGGCGACGGATCGGTCGGATGCCTCGGGGACGGGTTACGTGGATCGGTCGGGGTCGGCGTATCGGCGCGACATTCTCGCCCAGGCGCTGCACTGCAGCGAGGAGCGGGCCGAGAGCATCGTGCTGCCGCGGATCGCGGAACCGTACGAGGTCGTAGCGCACGGGGACGAGGCGCGCGGCTGGGGCGAGATTGCCCTGGGTCCGGGCGCGGGCGATAACGCGGCAGCGGCCCTCGGTGTGGATTTGGGTCCGGGCGCGGCGATGCTGAGCCTGGGGACGTCGGGCGTGGTCGCGGCGGTCTCGGAGTCTGCCGTGTCGGATCCGTCCGGCCTGGTCACGGGCTTTTCGGATGCGTCGGGTCGGTGGCTACCGCTGGCGTGCACGCTGAACGCGTCGCGGATTATCGACGCCATGAGGCGGGCCTGGGATACGAGGAGTTCGACGAGGCCGCCCTGTCAGTTCCGGATGCGGGTGGGCTGCGGCTGATCCCGTACTTCGAGGGTGAGCGCACCCCGAATCTGCCGGATGCGACGGCCACATTGGAGGGCATGACGCTGGCGAATTGCGACCCCGCGCACGTGGCTCGCGCGGCGGTTGAGGGGCTGTTGACGCTCATGCGCGGGGCCCTGGACGCTGTGCGCGCGCAGTGTGTTCCCATCGATCGGGTGTTCATGGTCGGCGGCGGGGCGCGGT
>CALBAF010000102.1 GCA_937926415.1 uncultured Actinomyces sp. | reverse complement strand
AGGCGCAGCCCCTGGTGAGACCGGGACCGCCGGCGGTGAGCCCGGCGTCATCGCCGCCCCCATGCAGGCCATCGTCGTTGCACTCGCCGTGTCCGAGGGCGAGCAGGTGGAGGAAGGCCAGCTCGTGGCGGTCCTCGAGGCCATGAAGATGGAAAAGCCGCTGCTGGCCCCGCGCGCGGGCACCGTCACCTCCCTGGCTTTCAAGCAGGGTGACACCGTGACCGCCGGTACCCGCATCGCCCACATCGCCACTGAGGAGGAGGCACAATGAGCACCCCCAGCCCGCTCACGCGTGACGGTTTCATCCAGGCCCAGGAAGCGATCGCGCAGGCCGCCGAGGAAAAGGCCGCCCAGCGCCAGCACGCAAAGAAGAAGCTGACGGCCCGCGAACGCCTCTCACTCTTCTTCGATGACGGCGTGTGGCACGAGGTCGGCCAGTTCATCGGCGGATCGGTGCGAGCAGGCCGCATCGGTTCGGCCGTGGCCGCCGGTTACGGCCGCGTGCAGGGGCGCATGGTCGCCGCCTACGCGCAGGACTTCTCGGTGCTGGGTGGCACCCTGGGCAAGGTCGAGGGCGACAAGATCGTCGACCTGATCGACCGCGGCATCCGCATGCGCATTCCGATCGTCGGCATTCAGGATTCGGGCGGCGCCCGCATCCAGGAGGGCGTCGTCGCACTGGCCCAGTACGGCCGTATCTTCAAGAAGACGTGCGAGGCCTCGGGCCTGGTTCCCCAGATCTCGATCATCCTGGGCCCCTGCGCGGGCGGTGCCGTGTATCAGCCGGCACTCACCGACTTCATCATCATGACGCGCGAAAACTCGCACATGTTCGTGACGGGCCCGGACGTCGTCGCGGCAACGACCGGTGAGAAGGTCACGCTCGATGAGCTCGGTGGCGCGCCGATCCACAACTTCCAGTCCGGCGTCGCCCACCACATGGCCGACACCGAGGAAGAGGCGATCGACTACGTGCGCTCACTGCTGGACTACCTGCCGTCCTCGTGCGAGGTCGCTCCCCCCAAGTACGAGTACATTCCCAACGCTGAGGACGAGGCTGCGGCCCGCGCGGTTGCCGACCTGGTTCCGACGTCGGTACGTCAGCCCTACGACGTGCGCGACGTGGTGCGCTCGCTCGTCGACCACGGCGAATACGTGGAGATTCAGGACCTGTTCGCCCCCAACGTGACGATCGGTTTCGCGTGCGTCGACGGCCAGTCCGTGGGCATCGTGGCGAACCAGCCGATGAACGACGCGGGCACACTCGACGTGGATGCCTCGGAAAAGGCGGCGCGTTTCGTGCGTTTCTGCGACGCCTTCGGTCTGCCGATCGTCACCTTCGTGGATGTTCCCGGCTACCGTCCGGGCACCGAGCAGGAGCAGGCGGGCATTATCCGCCGCGGCGCGAAGGTCATCGTCGCCTACGCGAACGCGACCGTCCCGATGGTCACCGTTATCCTGCGTAAGGCCTACGGTGGCGCCTACATCGTCATGGGTTCGAAGTCGATCGGCGCGGACCTGGCGTTCGCGTGGCCCGACGCGCAGATCGCCGTCATGGGCGCGGAGGGCGCGGCGTCGATCATGTACCGCCGTGAGCTGGCCGCCGCCCGCGAGAACGGCACCTTCGAAGAGACGAAGGCCGAGCTCGTGGCCCGCTACGAGGAGGAGACCGTCAACCCCGAGGTCTCCGTGTCCTCGGGCCAGCTCGACGCCATCATCGCTCCCGCCGATACCCGACAGACCATCATCGATTCCCTGCACCTGCTGGCCACGAAGGACCAGCGTGCACCCCACGTCAAGCGTCACGATAACGGCCCTCTGTGACCGGCATCGTTTGAGAAGAATTGTCCCCGAAGGAAAGTAAGAACATGTCGTTTGTGTCCTCGCTGAATGAGACCCCCTACGCGCTGACCTTTGCCGGTCAGGCCACCCCGTGGCGCGCCGCCCTCGATGAGATCGCCCGCGATCCCGAGATCGCTGAGATCGTCGCCGGAGTCATCAAGGCCTCGGATCAGGTGCTCTCCCCCGTGCGCCGCTCGCTGGCCACCCAGTCGGTCGCTTCCCTGCCCTTCGAGCTGCCCGCAGCCCCCGAGTCTGCGGCCGTCACCCGCGACGTG
>CALBAF010000101.1 GCA_937926415.1 uncultured Actinomyces sp. | reverse complement strand
GCGGGCGATTGCAGCGGTGTTGTCACTCGAGGCGTCATCGACGACGAGGACACGTGGAAAAAAGGTGCGGACTCCCGCGACGACGCCCCCGATGACGGACGCCTCGTTGAACGCGGGGATCACCACCCACGTGTCGGAGCCGATCTGCATTTGATTAGTGTCGCACATCGAGATGGGCGCGCGCCTATAGTGTGGGGTATCCGGAAGGGCGCGCAGTGCCCTAATGCGCGCACGCGCGCACGTAGACAACGACAGGGAGACCCAGTGATCGAGCCCAGCGCCGACGTCGCCCCCAGCGCGATCGTCGCTCCCAGCGCGCGCGTCTGGCACCTCGCCCAGGTGCGCGAGGATGCTCATATCGGGGAGGAGACGATCGTCGGGCGCGGCGCCTACATCGGCGAAGGCGTGAGGGTCGGTGCGCGATGCAAGATCCAGAACTACGCCCTCGTCTACGAGCCCGCCTCCCTGGCCGACGGCGTGTTTGTCGGCCCCGCGGCCGTCTTGACGAACGACCACGCTCCTCGCGCGATCAACCCCGACGGAACCCTCAAGGCCGCGAGCGATTGGGATCGCGTCGGCGTTACCGTCGAGCGAGGCGCCGCCATCGGTGCGCGCGCCGCGAACTATTTCTCCACCGTGCGCCCCGACATCGCTTTTATTGGGGCTAACGGCATTGGCGCCGAGTTCGGTGTCTCAACCCCCGGCATGAACGAGGCGATTGTGAAGACCGCTATCTGCAAGTCGGCCCGCCGCGTGGTGCTGCTGTGCGATTCGGCGAAGTTCGGCAACGAGTCGCTGGTGCGGTTCGCCGATTTTGAGGATATTGACACGCTGATTACTGACCGTGCACCCGAGGGAGAGCTGGCTCAGGCGCTGGAAGGGGCCGGTGTGGAGGTGATTATCGCATGATTATTACCCTGACCGCTAACCCCAGTTTGGACCGCACTATTGAGCTTGGCGCGCCCTTGGCGCACGGGGCTGTGCAGCGCGCAACCGGCGCCGTACAGGACCCCGGCGGCAAGGGCGTAAATATTTCCCGCGCCCTGCACGTATCCCACGTACCGACCCTTGCCGTTATCCCCGGTGAGGCTACCGACCCGGTGCTGACCGG
>CALBAF010000100.1 GCA_937926415.1 uncultured Actinomyces sp. | reverse complement strand
GGGCATAGCCTGCACGGGCACGGCGTCGCGCGCAACGACATTGCGCTGCGCCGGCGCGGCGGCTTCCTTCGACGGACGAGAGTCTTTCGACTGACGAGGGGGAACCGAGGCCTGACGTCGAACCACCGCAACCTCGGCGGTCACAACCTGTTCAACGGGGGTCGACTCGGGCGCGCGAGACATCGTCGGCAGGCTCGGCTGCTTGCTCAGACGAACGGGCGCGGCGTCAGCCGGATAGTCCTGCGCCACCTGTCCCGCACCGATTCGATACGCGTCAGGCGTCCTGGCCCCCATAACTCCTCCATTAATAACCAGCTGTCAGTTTCTTGACAATCATATGCGCTAGTTACCGGAAAAGCAACGGGATTAGTCGATACCGAGCACCTGACGCAGGCGGGCCACGTGACCCGTCGCCTTCACGTTGTACTGGGCCAGAGCCACCGTACCATCGGTGTTCACGACCACGGTCGAGCGGATGATACCCACGTAGGTACGGCCGTAGTTCTTCTTTTCACCCCACGCGCCGTACGCCTCGAGGATCTCGTGTTCCGGGTCGGAGGCCAGCGGGAAGGTGAGAGACTGCTTCTCGGTGAAGCGCTCGAGGGCGGCCATCGAGTCGGCGGACACGCCGATCACCGAGTAGCCGGCACCCTGCAGCGACGCCAGGGAATCGCGGAAGTCGCACGCCTCCTTCGTGCAGCCGGGCGTGGAGGCCTTCGGGTAGAAGTAGACGACGACGCCGCGCGACGAGGCGGCGAGAAGGTCGGACAGGGACAGGGTTCCCTGGGTGGTCTCGGCGGTGAAGTCGGGGGCCTTGCAGCCAATTTCCAAAGCGCTCATGACCTCAGTCTATCGACCGCCACCTCCCCGGGGCGACCGGGCACGGGCAACTGTGCGCGAGATGGGACTCGAACCCACACGTCAAAGACACTGGAACCTAAATCCAGCGCGTCTGCCAATTCCGCCACTCGCGCGCGCACCCCAGTCTAACCGATGTGCCGCGGAGCGTCTGCATGCCCTCGCCCACGTCTCTCGGCGGCGCGCACACCTGGGAGACTCAGCGCCCGGTTTCGTCGATGGTCCCCTCGCCGAGGACGCGGGTTGCCCGGTACACAACCATCGACTGGCCGCGCGCCACGCCACGCGCGCTGTCCTCAAGCACGACGCTGATGGTTCCGGCGTCCAGGTCGCGCGTCAGCGAGGCCACGGGCACGGGGGTGCCGTGCGCACGCAGCTGGACGAAGAGATCGGTGGCATCGGAACCGTCGTCGTCGGAGGCGAGCCAGACGGCGTCCGTGGCAGTAATGCGGGAGATAGACAGGAGCTCAGAAGCCCCAACGACGACCTGGTTGGTCTCCGGCCTCGTTTCGAGGACGTAGCGGGGACGGCCGTCGGGTGCGGGCGCGCCGATGCCCAGACCCTTGCGCTGGCCGACCGTGTAGTTCCAATAACCCTCGTGGCGGCCCAACACCTCGCCGTCGGGGGTGACGATCTCACCCTCGGAGGCGCCCAGGTGAGAGCGCAGGAAGCCCTGCGTGTCACCGTCGGGAATGAAGCAGATGTCGTAGGAGTCAGGCTTGTTGGACACGCCCAGGCCCAGGCGCTCGGCCTCGGAGCGCACCCACGCCTTGTTGGGGGCATCCCCGAGCGGCAGGACGACGCGGGTCAGCTCCTCGGGGCCCATGACGGCCAGCACGTAGGACTGGTCCTTGAGGTTGTCTGCACCTCGGTGCAGCTCGGGCCCGGCCTCCCCATCGACAATAGCCGCATAGTGGCCGGTGCAGACCGCGTCGAAACCGAGGGCGCGTGCGCGGCTGGCTAGCTCGCGGAACTTCACGAACTCGTTGCAGCGCACGCAGGGGTTGGGGGTACGCCCGGCCTTGTACTGGGCCACGAAGTCCGTGATAACGGTCTGCTCGAATTCCTGGGCGAGATCCCACACGTAGAACGGGATGCCGATGATCTCGGCGGCGCGCGCCGCGTCCCCGGCGTCCTCGATCGAGCAACA
>CALBAF010000099.1 GCA_937926415.1 uncultured Actinomyces sp. | reverse complement strand
CGCCCGCCTCCGTGCGCAGCGTCGGCGAGGCCGTCATGGCCGCCGACCGCCTCCTCGAGACCGCGAAAGCCCAGGCCGACGCGCAGGTCAGCGAACGAAACGCCCGCGAAAAGGCCGAACTGATGCGCCAGCTTGGCATGGACGAGGGCGAGAGCGCTACCAAGGCCTCGCGCACGATGATCCGCCAGCTCGAGGAGGACCAAAAGCGCCGCTCCAAGCGCGCCCTCACCGACGCGATCGACCGCGCCCTCATCGACCTGCTCGCGATCTACCGAGACGTCCTCATGGTCCAGGTGGGCGGGGATGGCGAACTCATCAACACGGACCTGTCTGACCTCGTGCACCAGATCGCCCAGGACTCCACGCCTCGTCAGACCCTCGCGCGCGTCGACCACATCGAGACCGCGCGCAAGCGCCTCGTGTCAAACGGCAACCCCCTGCTGGTCCTGGAAGACATGGCGATCTCGCTGCGCCCCCAGGCCTGAAAACTGACCCGGCGTTTCTCCGTTACAATCGGGGCCATGAAGACACGCTCCATTGCGGCCTGCGCCGTCGCAGTCCTCGCCGTCGTCGCGATCGTCCTGACCGTCGTCGGCTACTACGGAACCCAACGCAGGGGACCGGCCCCCTCGACGACGGCCTCGGCCACGTCCGCGCCGATCCCCGTATCCGCGGGGTCCGTCCAGGCGTACTACGACCAGGCGATCGAGTGGGGCGTGTGTGCGGGCGGCACCTTCGACACCTTCCAGGGCATCAACTCCTCTGACGCCAGCGAGTACCAGTGCGCCTTTCTGAAGGCGCCGCTGGACTGGGGGAACCCCGACGGTGACCAGATCACGCTCGCGCTCGCGATTCATCGCTCCGGCGCCAAGGATGCGCCCGCCCTGTTCGTCAACCCGGGCGGCCCCGGTGGCGCTGTCGTCTCCTCCCTGCCGTACTATGCGGCGCAGGGAATCGGCGAGGCCGTGGTCAATGCCTACGACATCGTGGCCCTCGACCCGCGCGGCGTCGGCGACTCAACCCCCGTGTTCTGCACGACCGACGCCGAGCGCGACGAACGCAACGCCGGTGAGGGCGAGGACGACGCCCCCGGCGACGAGTCCCCACAGTCGGCGGTCGCCGCGGCCCATGAGGATTCTCAAGAAGTTGCGGCGGGGTGCCGCGAGCACTCTGGCAACCTGTACCAGCACATCGACACCGTGAGCGCTGCCCGCGACTTCGACATGGTGCGTGCGGTCCTCGGCCAGGAGAAGCTCAACCTTCTCGGATACTCCTACGGCACCTTCCTTGGCGCCACCTACGCGGGCCTCTTCCCCGAGCGCGTCGGCCGCTTCGTCCTCGACGGAGCCCTGGACCCCAGCCTCAACGTCAACGAGGTCTTGGCCCTCCAGATGCGAGGCCTCGACGCCTCGCTCCAGCACTGGATCTCCGACTGCGCCACCCAGTCCACGTGCCCGATGGGACGCAATCTCGAGGAGGGTATTGAGACTGTTCGCTCCTTCCTCGACGCCCTCGAGGAAAGCCCGATGCGCACGAACGACCCGAACCGTCCGCTCACCGAAAACCTGGCCGTCACCGCGCTCACCGGCGCCATGTACAACACCCAGTGGTGGCCCCAGCTCACCCAGGCATTCGGCATGGCCTGGCAGAAGAGCGACGGTAGCGGCCTGCTCGCCATCGCGGACACGCTGAACTCGCGTAACCCCGACGGCACCTACCAGGACAATTCCTTCGACGCGATCAACGCGATCAACAACCTCGACTATTCGCCCGAGGGCACCATCGAGGAATGGGCCGCCCAGGTGGAGACGCTCAAGAACGAGCTGCCGATCCTTGGCAAGTACGTGGGCTACCCGTCGGCCAGCCTCGAGGCGTGGCCCACGAAGCACGCGTCCCGCTCGCGCATCACCGCGCAGGGGGCGGCCCCCATCGTCGTCATCGGCACGACCCACGACCCGGCGACGCCTTACTCCATGGCTCAGGGCCTGTCAGGCCAGCTCGCCAGCGGCGTCCTCGTCACCGTCGAAGGCTGGAACCACACCGCCTACCGCCGCGGCGCCAACCAGTGCGTGACACGGGCCGTTGAAGATTACTTCGTGAAGGGAACCGTGCCCACCGACGGCCTCATGTGCCAGTAGGGACGTGACTCACGACATCCCTATGGTGGGTGTCTTGGTTTGCGCTCGGTGCGATTCGTCCAGTAGAGTTGTGCCGTTGCCTGCACGCCCCGGAAACGGTGGAACGGCAGGCGCGGCCGCCTTAGCTCAGTCGGCAGAGCGATTCACTCGTAATGAATAGGTCGTGGGTTCGATTCCCACAGGCGGCTCAGACAAGCCCGAAATGTCAACGAAAACTTCGTTGGCATTTCGGGCTTTTGTGTTGAAACAGAAATGCCCGCGAGCGCGGGGCTCGCGGGCATTGAACGTCCAAAGATCAGGACAGACGCGTCACGCGGTAGCGCCAGTCGACCGGACCGGTCTCGATGGTCTCGACGCGGTAGTGCGATTCGCTTTCCTGCAGGTAATTGAACAGCGGGACGGGCTGATGCGGAGCAACAACGATCAGCGATGCACCAAGCGGCAGGTTGTCCATCGCAGCAAAGAGCAGAGCATGACGAACAACCTTTGGCAGGGAGTGAATAACGAGTTCGTCCTCACGGACAGCGGGATCCTGCGAAACGACGTGCGCGGTTCCCTGACCGTGATCACCGCAGCCGCAGCCTCCATGCGACTCGGGTGCAGATGCTGTAGGAGCAGCCTGTTCCTTCTTTCCGTGGCCGCCACAACCGCAACCGCAGCCGCTCTCAGAGGGGGTGGTCGATACGTCAACCAGCTTGAATTGCTGTCCAGTTCCCGGCGCTGCTGCCTCGGGCAAAGTCTCTGCCATTTTGTCCTCTTCCTTGGAATAAAGCTGTTAACCAGCGGGTATTCACAGGAACGCCCGCACACAGACCTTTATTTCAGTTTAAATCCTTGCTAAATAGAGCGCTGAGCGATCTCATTCACTTGGATCGGAGCGCGAACTCCACCTCGACCTCAACCGAGGCATTCAGCGGCAAAGCTGCAACACCCACAGCCGAACGCGCGTGCTGAGAGCCAAAAACCTCACCCAGTAGTTCGGAGGCGCCATTGACCACAGCAGCCTGTCCATAGAAGTTCGGCAGGGAAGCAACAAAGGCAGTCACCTTAACTACCGAGGCCAGACGATCCACACCACCAGCAACTGCAGCTGCAGCCGCCATTGCGTTCAACGCACAAATCCGCGCGGCCTCGTACGCGTCTTCGGGATCCGCACCATCTTCACCAACCGCACCAATGCAAGCCAACTCGCCATTTTCCAAGGGAAGCTGACCGGAGGTGCGCACAACACCGCGATCCTCAATAGCAGGGACATAGGCGGCAACAGGCTTGGCAACCTCAGGAAGTTCAAGGCCGAGCTCAGCAAGTTTCTCCGAAGGCAGTGTCATTTTTCCTCACGATCTCATCAGAACTGGGGGGCGTGGAATTTCCACCCCCCCCAGCCTAGTCCCGCGCAGCACCTCTGGGTCATCACGCACACTTCGCGGGACAGCTTGTGTACAGGATCAATCCCGCAATCTGCTCATGCGGCAAGCGCCTGCTGAACCGTCGGCCTCATCGTGAAGAAACGATCAATCACCCGAGTCCACCGGTTTGTCTGCAAATCCGGAGCCAGCAGAGCCATCGCAGTCGCATACTTCGAGATACGCGAGGGACGGATCCTATTTGCCCACAGCAGTCGATCAAGCTCAGACGGGGCCGCGCCTGATTTGGTCTCAATAATCGCAATGTGGGGAGCCTGAAGCTCATGTCCCCACGAGTCCCATTCCAGATCGGTATCAATCGTCGCGCGCCCCTGGCCATCGGCCATGAGAAGCGTTGAACGCGTGTAGGTTCCAGAGAGTACGGGGACCAGGGAATCGACCCGACCAACACCCTCAAAGCACTGAGCTGCCTCGAGCTTTTCGGCCACCCACAGCCTGCCCTCGCGACTCAGTTCCATCCGCGCTGCCTGAGCAAAGTCATAGGCCATGCGCTTCTTGACGGTATGCCCGCGCGGGCCTCGGGTCTT
>CALBAF010000098.1 GCA_937926415.1 uncultured Actinomyces sp. | reverse complement strand
AGGCGCGCGACGAGGCCCCCGCCCGTGAGCGATTCCGCCGTGGCGAGCGTCAGGCCGCGCTGGGTCAGATCCGCGATCAACTCGGCGACACGCTCGTCGTCCATGCTGCCTACAGTCCCCACTGCCAGCTCTCCTCTCCACTTTCTTCGCCGCTGCCCCACGCATCGAGGGCCTCGCGCACGGCGACAGAGGCGACCGACGGCGAATATCCCTTGCGTGCGAGCATGGAACTCAGTCTACGGTAGGCGGTCTCGCGCGGGACGCCCGCGAGCGACCGCCGTTTGCGAGCCACCAGTTGGGCCGCACGCTCCGCCTCGTCGTCCCGATCAATCTGAGACAGGGCACGCTCGATCGTCGAAGAGTCCAAGCCTTTGCGCACGAGCACCTCGCGTAGCGCGCGACCGGACGCTCCCGTCCCCGAGAAACGCGAGCGCACGAGTGCATCCGCGTAGGCCTGGTCATCGACGAGGCCGACCGCCTCGAGGCGATCGACGACCTCGACAGCCAGATCGGCAGCGAATCCACGCGACTCGATGGCACTTGTCAGCTCGGAGCGCGAGCATGCGCGGGCGTCGAGCTTGCGCAGGGCGACCTCGCGCGCTGCCTCAATCGCCGCCGTACCCGTCAGGGCTGCGTTGCGTTCGCGAGCGCGGGCTAGCCTCTCGCCCGGGGAGGAACGCCGGCGGCGCTCCTCCCCCAGCTCGGGGTTATCTTCGGGATCCAGATAGCGGACCACGACTCAGAAGCCCGCATCCTCATCAGGATCGATGTCGGGCACGTCCTGGGACGCCTGGTCCGGATCCGGGGCCTCGCCGATACCCAGCGAGACGAGGATCTTCTGCTCGATCTCGTTGGCCAGCTCGGGATTGTCCACGAGGAACTGGCGCACGTTCTCCTTGCCCTGACCCAGCTGGTCATCCCCGTAGGTGAACCAGGAGCCGGACTTGCGCACGATGCCGGCCTCGACACCCATGTCGATGATCGAGCCCTCGCGCGAGATGCCCTTGCCGTACACGATGTCGAACTCGGCCTGCTTGAAGGGCGGGGCCATCTTGTTCTTGACGACCTTGGCGCGCGTGCGGTTGCCGACGGGGGCACCGGCCTCCTTGAGGGTCTCGATGCGGCGCACGTCGATGCGCACCGAAGCATAGAACTTCAGTGCCTTACCACCCGTCGTGGTCTCCGGGGAACCGAAGAACACGCCGATCTTTTCACGGAGCTGGTTGATGAAGATCGCGGTGGTGCCGGTCGCGGACAGGGCGCCCGTGATCTTACGAAGGGCCTGGCTCATGAGGCGAGCCTGCAGGCCGACGTGGGAGTCGCCCATCTCGCCTTCGATTTCGGCCTTGGGCACGAGCGCTGCGACGGAGTCGATGACGATGATGTCGATGCCGCCCGAGCGGATCAGCATGTCGGCGATCTCGAGGGCCTGTTCGCCCGTGTCGGGCTGAGAAACGAGGAGGGAGTCGGTGTCGACACCCAGGGCGCGAGCGTAGACCGGGTCGAGAGCGTGCTCGGCGTCGATGAAGGCCGCGTTTCCGCCGGCCTTCTGGGCGTTGGCGACGGCGTGCAGGGCGACCGTGGTCTTACCGGAGGATTCGGGGCCGTAGACCTCGATGACGCGGCCGCGCGGGAGGCCGCCGATACCGAGGGCGACGTCGAGGGCGAGGGAACCCGTGGGGATCACCTGAACGGGCGGGCGGTTGTCATCGCCCAGGCGCATGACGGAACCCTTACCGAACTGCTTATCAATCTGCGACAGGGCGACTTCGAGAGCCTTATTGCGATCATTGGTCGCGGGCTTTGCTGCGGGTGCCTTACGGGCTGCCATGGTGATCCTTTCGTCTGCGGCCTCTCCGGCCTGCGGGTGTCCTGGCCTGGAATGCCACCCCTCTCCGAGGCGACATGACGAGTATGCGACCGGCCATCGTCATCTGCGTCCCGCGCACATCACCCCTGTGGATGACACGCGTCGGAGCGTCGTCGCCCACAAGCTTAAATGGAACACATGTTCGACTGCTGATCGACACGCCGCCCACCGATCAGACGGACATCGATCACACTGGCGACGCCAGTCGCTCAGCGCCCCCGCTCACGCGGATCGACGCGATGAATCCAGCGCGCATCTTCGCGGCCGGTTTCCTCGCACAGGGTCGCCCAGACCTCGCCGGGATCCACGCCGGCAGACAGCGCATCGCGCGCGGTTGCCCCCAGCGAGGCGAGGTAAAGATCGGAAACATACGAGCGGCCGAGGGCCGACCCGAAGGTCGCCTCGACCGCCTCGTAAAACTCGGAGTGCTTCACGCGTCAGGAGATCAGCGTGACGGGCACGATATCATCGGGTACCGCGTCGGGAATAACGACGCCGTCGATGATCGCCATACGTTCGGAGACCTCGCGCAGCACGAACCACAGGGGCACGCGCAGAGCGGAGGTGATCGCCTCGAGCAGCTCGGAGGACGCTTCCTTCTGGCCGCGCTCAACCTCGGACAGGTAGCCGAGGGAAACCTGGGCCTCCGAGGAGACTTCGCGCAGGGTACGACCCTGGCGCTGGCGAATGCCGCGAAGGACATCACCCAGCTCGCTGCGCAGCAGCGGGGTTTCGCTCAGTGTCTTTTCCATACTGTTACTGTAGCCGTTCTGTTTTGAGGGGCGCATTATTAGTTCGCGCATCGAAACGCCGTGACGTTCCACTGTCATTCTTCGCGTTGCGTTCATACTCCTTCAACGCGCGGCATTTCGGACCTATTCCGCCGAAGAGTCGGTTTCGATATGGATTGCGTCACCCGGACTCAACTCTGAATGTGCTGGCCCGCGGTCCCCCGCCTCTTCGTGGCGGGCTCAGCCGGCTCGTCCTGAGCACCAGACGCAGCCACTGCCTCCTCGGACTTCACCCCGCGCATGAGGCGGACGCCGTCGATGACGTACATGACGCCCGAGTAGAGCGTCAGCGCGAGAGCCACGCCCGCGAAAATCTGCCCGAGGCGGATAAGAAGGACGACCCACCACTCATTGGCCTCATTCAGCGCCGCGAAGTGCGTCCACGGGATCAGCAGGGTCCCCAGAGCCACCATCTGCATGAAGGTCTTGAGCTTGCCTGCCTGATTCGCGGACACAACGACGCCGCGGCGCAGGAAGAAGCCACGCATGGCGGTGATGCCCAGCTCTCGAACGGCAATGAGGATCGTCAGCCACCAGGGCAGGAAGCCCTGGTAGGACAGCAGGGCGAAGCCACACAGGGTCAGTGCCTTGTCGGCGATGGGGTCGGCGATGCGACCGAAGTCGGTGATCTGACCCCACGAGCGCGCGAGCTCTCCGTCGAAGCGGTCCGTGATCGCGGCGACGGCGAAGACGAAGAAGGCCGCCCACAGCGCGCTCCACGACTGACTTTGCAGACCCAGAACGACGAAGATAGGGACGAGGACCAGGCGCAAAACGGTCAGCGCGTTAGGCAGGTTCACCACGGGAACCCTGCTGTTTCGCTGCACGCGCGACACGTTCTCGCTCATGACCGTTTCCTTCCCGCTCAGCGGCCCGTGAGCTGCCAAGCATCCTCGTTGTCCTCGGGCTCCTCGTCGACCCAGTCGGGCGAGGACCCACCAAAGTTATGACCAGAGTACGGGTCAACCCCACTGCCGCGCGAATCGCCGCCGCCAGCCGTGCCCATTTCGTAACCGGATGCGTATCCCTTATCGACCTGGGACGAGGCCAGCTCCTCCCCCGCAACACCCACCGCAGAGCAAATCCCGCACCTGATGGCGGCATCCGACGTGCTCGGCACCGGCTGGT
>CALBAF010000097.1 GCA_937926415.1 uncultured Actinomyces sp. | reverse complement strand
TCGCGCGTCATCCGCCCCGCCCGCATGCCCGGGTGGGACGGCATCAACGTCGCCGAGGCCGTGACCGAGCAGTGCGGACTGCCCGCCCTCATCGAAAACGACGCGCGCGCGGGAGCCATCGGCGAATCCGTGTACCGGCGTCGTCTTCAGGGCGTGACCCCCATCGATACGCTCATCTACGTCAAGGCCGGCTCCGCCATCGGTGGCGCCTACCTCGTCGACGGAGTGCCGCAGGTGGGGCAGGGGGGACTGGCCGGGGATATCTCGCATATCCCCGTCGAGGCCGCCGCTGGCCGCCCATGCAAGTGCGGCAACGTCGGATGCCTCGAGACCATCGCGTCCGCCGACTCGATCCGCGCGGACCTGGCCGCCTCCGGCCTCGTCTACGAGAACAACGCACAACTTCTAGCCGCCGCGCGCGACGGTAATCCCGAAGTTGCGACGGCCATTCGCCAGGCGGGCACGCTGCTGGGTCACTGCGTCGCCCACCTCGTGTCCTTCCTGGCACCTCAAGGAGTCATCGTCGGAGGAGCGCTCTCCGCCGTCGATGCCTTCACAGCGGGAGTGCGCGCGGCACTCCACCAATCCTGCCTCCCCTCGATCATGGAACACCTCGTGATCGAATCGTCTCGATCAGGGCGTGAAGCGGCGCTCTGGGGGCTCTCGACACTCACCCCCTCAAAGATCTCAAAGGAGAATCGCTCATGACCAAGCCCCGCATCGCGGTCGCCGGAATCCACATCGAATCCTCGACGTTCACGCCGTATATCTCGACTGCCGACGACTTCATCGTCACCCGCGGCGAGGAGCTGATGGACCGCTTCTACTGGCGTGACGAGGACTGGGCCACCCAGATTGAGTGGATCCCCGTCCTGCACTCGCGCGCCCTGCCCGGCGGCGTCGTCGAGCGCGGCGCTTACGACGCGTGGAAGGCCGAAATTGTCGAGGGACTCAAGGCGGCGGGCCCCCTCGACGGCCTCTTCTTCGACATCCACGGCGCCATGAGTGTCCAGGGCATGGACGACGCCGAAGGTGACCTCATCAACGCCATCCGCGCGGTTATCGGCCCCGAGCCCATGGTCAGCGCGTCGATGGACCTGCACGGAAACGTCTCCCAGAACCTCTTCGACGGCTGCGACATCCTCACCTGCTACCGCCTCGCGCCCCACGAGGACGCCCTCGAGTCGCGCCGCCGCGCAGCCTACAACCTGGGCATGCGTCTCCTGAACGGCCAGCCCAAGCCCGTCAAGGCCCTCGTCCACGTCCCCGTTCTGCTGCCCGGCGAAAAGACCTCGACCCGCATCGAGCCCGCCAAGTCCCTCTACAAGATGATCGACCCCATCGAAGCGATGGACGGCATCCTGGACGCCGCTATCTGGATCGGCTTCGCGTGGGCCGACCAGCCCCGCTGCAAGGGCGCGGTCGTCGTTACCGGCGACGATGCGGAGCTCGTCAAGGAGCAGGCCGAGCGCATCGGTCAGTACTTCTGGGACGTCCACGACGACTTCGAGTTCGTGGCCCCCGTCGCCTCCATGGAAGAGTGCCTGGCCGCCGCCGAGGAGGGGCCCAAGCCCTTCTTCATCTCCGACTCCGGCGACAACCCGGGTGCCGGCGGTGCCGACGACGTGACGGTTGCGCTCGCGGCCCTGCTCAAGTGGAAGCCGGTCCAGGAGGCCACTCTCGACGTCGTCTACGCCTCGATCATTGATCCCGCTGCGGTAGCCGTCGCGTGGGAGGCCGGCGTCGGCGCAGAGGTCGACCTCGAGGTCGGCGGACACATCGACACCCGCGAGCCCGGAACACTCAATGTGCACGCCACGGTCGAGGCACTCGCCGACGACCCGATGGGTGGACACACCGCGCTGCTGCGCACGGGCGGCCTGCGCTTCATCATCACGACGAACCGCAACCAGTACACGATGTACAGCCAGTTTGAGCTGCTCGGCGTGGATATCACCTCCGCCGACGTCGTCGTCGTCAAGATCGGTTACCTGGAGCCCGACCTGTACGAGACCCAGAAGGGGTGGCTCATGGCGCTGACCCCCGGTGGCGTCGACCAGGATCTCATTCGCCTCGGTCACCACAAGATCGAGCGCCCGATGTTCCCCTTCGACCCGGATATGGCGGATCCCGATCTGCATGCACAGGTCGTCGTGCCATGAGTGCCGTCAAGGATTCCCCGGGCCCGGTATTTGCGGGTGTCGACATCGGCGGCACCTCCATCAAGTGGATGATCGTCGATGAGGCAGGCACGATCCTCACCCAGGGCAATGAGCCGACCGACCGCGAGGCCGTGGCTACGCAGGTGGGTCGCATCGGCGCCCGCCTCGCGAGCGACTACCCGGGACTGGTCGGTTTCGGCCTGATCTGCCCCGGCCTCGTCGATGAGGAGAAGGGAACCGTCGTGTACGCGGCGAACCTCGAACTGCGCGGCGTCCAGCTGGCCCGCGCGGTC